>DHFP01000134.1 GCA_002402315.1 Clostridiales bacterium UBA4821 | reverse complement strand
GTTGAAGGAATTTTTTCCGGATTAATGTCTTTTGGAATATCTATGATTCTATCTTCCGTTATGAGCCTGAAGATTTCTTCCAAACGTTTTTCTATATCCTCATTTACAATGGTAACGCCCATTCTCATGATTGCATTGTCCATCGTCTCAATAACATATGCAACTTTCAGTCCTTTTACCAAATATTCTTTTTCAGACTTTCCAATATATAAACCGGTTATTTCATCGCCTGGCTGAGCAAAGACATTTTTTTCATGTATAAGAATTCCAAGACCTTTTGTAGACACGTCGGCAAGTACACCAGTGTAGACTTTATCGCCAATAAAAAATAGAATCTCTGTTTGCCTGCCTTCATGTAAAAACCTTCTTGAGATTTTACGCCTATAGTTAGGTTCTTTTACTGTTATCATATTATTCCTCTTTAACAATTTTTAAATTATCTGGGGTAATGTTAGATTCTTTCATTTTTAGTATATATTTTCCTGATTATAATGTCAAATTTTATGATTTATGGCGGACTTTTTCTCTTTTCATATATTCCCTCTCTTATTAATGACTTAGTTTATATAGAAAATTTCATTTATACATATCATTTTAACTTTTTTTGTAATATAATTAGTTAAAATAATCTTTTTAAATATGTACAGGTTACTTCCTGTTAATGTCGTCTCGAAATCAAACTTTAAAGTTCCAATTTATTTTTATATTAAAAATTATTGGGAGGTCGTTGAAAATGTTAAAAACGTTAGAATCAACCTCTAACTATTTTGGGCACAATTGTCTGGAAACTGCATATGAGGATAATAACATCATAATCGTAGTGAAACCACCTGGCATATTAACCCATAGTGCTCCAGGAAAACACCAAAGGACACTTACAACATTGGTAAACAATTATCTGTCTGATAAGGGAGAACCTAGCGAAGGATTTCACGCCTCCTCTTGCCACAGGCTTGATTTTAACACTGCAGGATTGGTAATCTTTGCAAAGAACAAAGAATCCTTAGGCACGATGAAAAAATTTTTCCAAAATAGACAGATTAAAAAGTATTACCGTTGCCTTGTTAAAGGCATTCCTAAACCGCATCAGGCTGAGTTATGTCACTTTCATCTAATGGATCAACTAAATAATTATGCAAGAATATTTGATAATATGGTTCCAGGAGCCTGCGAAATTATTACCCGATATAAGGTTTTGAATTCGAGGAATATGTTGAGTCTTCTCGAAATTGAACTGGTAACTGGTAAAACTCATCAAATTAGAGCACACTTAGCTCATATCGGTCATCCTATTTTAGGAGACCGTAAATACGGAATTCCATCATTTAATAGAAAGTGGAATGTCAATTTTCAAGCACTCCAGTCTTTTAAGATAATATTTGACTTTGAAAATGGGGGTATACTTGATTACCTCAAAGGTAAGGAAGTCGTTATACCGGTCAAGTTTAAAACAAAGCTTTAAAATCATTGAATTGAGTAAGCTGATGTTATTTTTTACAGTATCAGCTTTCTTTTTTTAGAAATATGCACAAACTCCGTTCATTGTAAATAAAGCAATTATGTTTTAAAATGATTGTGATGAAATATAAACTGAGGGAGAATTTATGCGAAATATTAAACTTTCAATACAATATGACGGTACAAAATATGATGGCTGGCAAAAGCAAGGTAATACAGACAAAACAATACAAGGTAAAATTGAAACAGTATTATCTAAAATACTAAACGAAAGCATTGAAATCAGTGGCTCTGGAAGAACCGATTCAGGTGTCCACGCCTATAATCAGGTCGCTAACTTTTATGCGAAAAGCAGTATCACTTTAGATGAATTAATAAGAAAAACTAACATCAGTCTACCGAATGATATTGTAATAAAGTCCGCTGAGATAGTTGATGAGTCCTTTCACTCACGGTATAATGCGAAAGGCAAAAAATATCTCTACCGTATTTGGAATAGTAAATGTCGTAATCCATTTCTGGACAGATACTGTACTCATTATATTGATAAACTTGATATTACAGCAATGAAAATTGCAGCAGAATATCTTATTGGCGAACATGATTTCAGTAGCTTTACTACTCAAAAAAGCAAGAAGAAATCCATGGTTCGGACTATCTATTCAATAGATTTTAATGTAAATAACGAGCTAATAGAAATTATATTCTTTGGAAATGGGTTTTTATATAATATGGTTCGAATTATATCTGGTACATTATTAGAAGTAGGTCACGGTAAAATCAGCCCTAGTGATGCAAATGAAATATTAAACAAAAAAGATAGGAGTTTTGCCGGATATACCGCTCCTGCTAAAGGATTATTTTTATACGAGGTTGAATACTAGTTCAATTGCTATTATAATTAGTCTTTTTATCACCTTCTCTTTTCATATATTATCTCTATTCTTAATATAATTAACTATACAAACTCGCAGGAGAACACTAATGGAGCTTGGATTGATACTCTTCCTAGTACTATTCTATCTTCTATATGTTAAACCAGTTTGTCATTTAAAAATATTTTACAACTCTCTTGTTTTCCCCCTGATCTTTCTAGGATTTATAGCCTGCTTGATAATATTCTCCGGCCAGTCATTCAAATCCGCGCAGTTCGGCTTTTATCTCTGGCTGAATGTTGTATTTCCCTCTCTGTTCCCTTTTTTCGTCGCCTCTGCACTTCTGCAGGGAACAGGGCTTATAAGAGCTGCAGGTATACTTCTTGAACCAATAATGAGGCCTATGTTTAATGTCCCGGGTGTAGGTTCGTTTGCCTTTGCTATGGGTATATCAAGTGGTTATCCTATTTAGTGGGTGCTAAAATTAATGTCAACGTACCATTCTCTTTTCAATACAAAAACCCCGGATTGCTCCGGGGGCAGGCCTGTAGTATTACGCTTCATTGAGAGGCTCACGGGATCTGTTATCTTTATTTTATTCAATATTACTCCGTATATTCACATACTCAATAAATCCTCCCAGTTAGATGGAAACCCTAAATTTGATAGTTTTACGAACTGATACTTCTTAATAATCTTTTGTAATATTATTAAGAAGTTCATCCAAACTTCCCTATCCTTAATAAGTTTCTTTAAAATAAATATATAAACAAATATACGATTATTTCTGATTCCAAATTTCTTAAAATGAGACCTCTGACACAGTCCCCAAAAGTTAGACACTTAAAACTCAAGCATTCTTCAAATTCCATAAAATTACTCAATATTTCGTTTTAACGCAAATTTTTTTGAATTGTAATGAAGCGTAGCGTAATGGAGATTCAAAAATTTGCGGCTGACGCTGTATACACCTCAGGAGTTCTGTAACCATTAGTTGCATGTGTTCTTTTCCTACGATAATACGCCTCAATATACCAAAATATAGCCGCCTTAGCTTCTTCACGAGTTTTAAAATGTTGGTCGTTGAGCCATTCCTGTTTGAGTTTGCCCCAAAAACTTTCCATTGGAGCATTATCCCAGCAGTTACCTTTCCGACTCATCGAACAAATAAAACTATTATCTTTAAGGAGTTTTTGATAATCATTACTACAATACTGACTGCCTCTATCGAAACTTGAAATAAAAATAGAACATGATGTCTCAAATAAAATTGATGCACTGTTCAAATTTAAGGATATTGTTGTTGAGCGGTTTGACCGCATTGAAAAAAAGCTTGATGATATTTCAGATAAGGTAGACAAGCATGATATTAAAATTCAAGTTATTGAAGGTGGAAAGAAGAAAAAGAATTCAGTATAAATATAGGATAAGATTCTATATGACATGCAAAAGAAAAAGCCAGGTTATTAAACCTGACTTTTTCAGTATTTTTTGTGTGATTGTTAGTTTGTAACGGTTAAGTCGAAGTTCTTGGAATCAACGACTTTTCCGTCAACTTTGACATTTAGAACAGACGTATATTCACCGGGTTGGTCAACGGTGAACGAACCATATGGATCGTGCTTATCGTCGCCAATCCACAGTTCGGCAGTGTAGTCTTCGCCATGGATTTCGAAGTTAGCGAATAGCTGTTCACCAACTTTGGCTTCATCGGTGCAGAGGGAGAAGGAAATAATCTCTACATCAGATTCTTCATCTCCGCCGCCACCGTTGTCAGTGGTATCAACCTCGATGGTCTTGGACTTGCCTTCCTTGTCATTTTCAAAAACGGCGACTACATAGTATTCATTGACCTCATCTTCTTCGTAGTCTTCATCATTGAAGGAGGTGCTGGTGGTTTCCTTGATTTTGTCACCGTTTCTGTAGACCTTGTAGGTATCGATGTCCGAGTCGTCATAAGAGGGCTCATCCCAGGAAAGCTCAACACGTTCTTTGTCTTCATTGAACTCGCCCTCAAGGTTTC
>DHFP01000204.1 GCA_002402315.1 Clostridiales bacterium UBA4821 | reverse complement strand
TACTAGTAGAGCTTTTGTATATGAATATATTGGGGCAAAAAATAAAACTCAGTCTTTACATGCGAAAGTATTAACCGTAGATAATGAGAAATCAATAATTACTTCATCTAACTTATCTTATAATGGCATGGATGGAAATTTAGAATTAGGTGTAATATTGAATTCTACGGTAAAAGCAAAGGAAATAAGATTGATATTCAATACTATGATAGAGAAAAAATATTTTAGAAGGATAAAATGTAGCTAGGGGGTGAAAAATGAATTATTTAGATTTGTTTGCTGGAGCAGGAGGCTTATCAGAAGGTTTTGCTAGGCTAGGTTATAAAGGTATAGCTCATATTGAGTCTAATAAGTCAGCTGCAGAAACGCTGGAAACTAGAATGGCATATTATTATTTTAAAGAAGAAAATAAATTAGATATTTATAGAGAATATCAGAAGACCTATTCTTTATCTGTAAAGGAACGAATGGAAAAAAGAAGAGAATTGTTTGAGAATATTCCTAGCTATATCAAAGATTCTGTTATTAACTGTGAAATTTCTTATGAAAACTTACCATTTTTATTTAAAAAAATTGATAAACAACTTGAAATTAGTGAATCAAAAAATTTGGATATAATTGTAGGTGGTCCACCATGTCAGGCATATTCAGTAATTGGTAGATCAAGAACAGGAGCAAATAATGATAATGATAAACGGCATTATTTATACAAATTATATGTTGAATTTTTAAGGAAATATAAACCAAAAATGTTTGTGTTTGAAAATGTTCCTGGCATTTATACTGCGAAAAATGGGGAAATATTTGAAGATATAAAAGACCAATTTGATGAAGCAGGATATAAGATAAGATCTTTTGACTTCAATTCTTTTGATTTTGGAGTACCACAAAAAAGAAAAAGAGTAATAATTATGGGCGTAAGAGATGATTTAATATTTGAAGAATTTAAATACCCACAAGATAAAGAAAATAATTACAGAGTATTAGAATTTTTAAAGGACTTACCACCAATAAAAGCTGGAGAAATTTACTCTAATTATAACTATACAAGTACAGCTACAAAGGCATTAATAAATACAAAAATAAGAAACGATAATGATATCTTAACTCACCATATAGCAAGGCCTAATAATGAAAGGGATTTGAAGATATATAGAATTGCTGTAGATTTGTGGAACAATGGTAAAGAAAGATTGATTTATTCTGATTTACCAGAAAACCTTATTACTCATAAAAATGTAAAATCTTTCTTAGATAGATTTAAGGTTGTTGCTGATAATTTAAATTATTCTCAAACTATAGTTGCTCATATTGCAAAGGATGGACACTATTATATCCATCCTAATATAGACCAGAATAGATCGATTTCCGTAAGGGAGGCAGCAAGACTACAGTCATTCCCAGATGATTATTTCTTTGAAGGATCAAGAACTTCTAATTTTACACAAATAGGTAATGCGGTTCCACCTTTAATGGCTGAATATATAGCTAAATGGATTAAAGAAAATATATAATAAGTTCTAATCTCGTAGGTTATTTACCTCTCTACCTCTGTGTTTGGCAATAGAAAAATACAACTTTCGGCAATCAAAAATACAATTACCAGTACCTTGATATCTACTTGATCAAAGAGTTTGTCATCCTGTAGCTATTCCCTGTGAATACCAGCATATGCGAATGATGGACGAGCCTGTCAACAATAGCTGCAGTAAGCTTCTCATCAAATAAAAAGCCTTTCCATCTTCCAAACTCGATATTCGTAGTGATTATGATGCTTTTTGTCTCATAGCAGGTTGAGATTATGTCAAACAATAATCTTGCACCCTCCTGATGAAGGGGCAGATAACCCCACTCATCAAGAATCAGCAGGTCAGCGCTATTGATCTTCTTCTGCACCCTGGAGACTGTTTTGAAATCGTTAGACTCAAGCTGGTTGACCAAGTCATGGACCCTGTAGAATACTGCTTTCTTGCCTTGATTGATAGCATTCACCCCAAGCGCTACTGACAGATGGGTCTTGCCTGTCCCAACAGAACCATAAAGGATCAGGTTTTCTTTTCTATCAAGAAAGGATAGGGTTTCAAGGTCTTTGAGCTGTAGACGATCAGGGAACCTGATTTGGGAATAATCATAGTCTTCCAAGGATTTGACTACTAAAAAGCCTGCATTATTAAGGTTTCTGATCCTTCTTTTTCATCACGATCTTCATGAAGCTCCTTTAGAAGCTGTAGAAGGAACTCTTCATTAGTTTCTGCTTTGATCTTTGGATATATCTGCATCAGGTTGTTTGACAGCCTTAGCTTCCTTTGATATTTGCTGATCTCTTCTCTCACTGGTATCTGCCTCCAAATCTGGGCTTATTATGTCAATGAACAAGTAATTACTGAAAGTAAAGCTATAAAAGATAAGAGGGGAAGAGTTAAGCATAAAAAGACAGATCCTGAATTAGCTGCTCCTGAAGACATATCGAGCAGAGTCCCTACTGAAGATAATAAGGAACCGAAAAAGATAATAACAAAATTTCACAAGCAATTTTCGATCAAAAAGGCTAGAGGTAAGCAAAATATGTGAGGAGAACAATACTATGAAAAAACTAGTAGGGAAGATGATTTTGCTTTTATTACTACTTATTGCTGTAGTTGTTGGAACTCTGATTATGAGTAATAATTCTATGTTTCAGAACAAAACTAACATAACCTCAGAAACAGCATTAATACAGGATAAATTAGTAGAATTGTCTGAATGGACAACACTTAAATATGAGTATAGTAACGTTATTGTCAGTCGCACAGAAAAGAGTCTATCTTTATTAGGTATTACTGACATTAACTATGCAGAAGCAATAAAACTAATCCAGTATTCCGGATACCTAAAAGCAGGAACCGATCTATCTAAAATTCAAATGTCATATGATGAAGATTCTGAGGAATTGTCAGTTAAAATTCCAAAGTCTAAAATCCTGGATAATGTTGTAGATACCAACACTACGAAGGTTGAAGATATTAAGGGGAATATATTTTCTGACTATCCTAGTCAGATAATTTTTGATGAAATCAATGCTGAGAAAGAAAAACTAGAAAAAGAAAAAATCAGTCAAGGTTTTTTGGAAGAAGCTGATAATAGAGTGAAGCAGTTGTTAACTTATTTCTTTGTAGCCAATGGTTATGAAAATGTTGTTATTGAATTCTATTAACTGGCTAAAAAACTACATATTAGATATTCTAGTTCTAAAGAGCCGCAGTTCCGGTGTGGTGTGAGCCGCCTGCCCGGTGCCATTGAGCCAGTTGATAATTTGATTTGATTACAATCTTTTGATTTCAGCCTATAGAGAAATTCTAGAGAAGTTAAAGACAAGCTTTGCAAAGGAGGCAATATGAAAATAGGGATTAGAAAACCAAGCCTGAGTAAAAGGATCAATGCAAGGACCAGCATCAAGAGACAAGTTGTGCATAGAGCCGGACTTAAAATGCCCAGAGGATATGGTTGGGTACGTAATCCAAGAAAGTTTGTGTACAATAAGGTATATAACAGGACCTCATTTGATATATTCAAAATCCTGAAGAAGATTTTTAAGTAGGTAGTAACTGGATGGGAGGCCGAAATAATGCTTGGAGCAATTATTGGTGACATCGTTGGTTCTGTCTATGAATGGGATAATATTAAAACCAAAGATTTTCCTCTTTTCCGTGACGATTGCTTTTTCACGGACGATACAGTGATGACTATTGCAGTGGCAGATGCCATTATGCAGGGGAAAAGAGAGATGTTTGGGAGCGGGTTTAGTTCTCATGGGGGGATAATCGTAAGCGAGGATCTATTTATTGACTCTATGAAGAAGTGGGGAAGACTATACCCAAACTCTGGATATGGGGGGCATTTCAGATTATGGATACAATCTGATACCCGGGAACCATATAACAGCTGGGGAAATGGCTCAGCAATGAGGGTATCCCCTTGTGCCTGGGTTTGCGATCAAACTCAGTTTATTCATGAATGCATTGAGGATGTTGATCTACTTGCCAGAACAAGCGCATCTGTTACTCACAATCACCCTGAGGGGATAAAGGGAGCTGTGGAGACTGCAAGGGCTATATGGTTTATGCTTAGGGCACGCAGCTTTGATGGCTACCCAAACAATATTGATGAGTGGAAGGATGTTATCAGAAAGAATTCAGGCTATGATTTGTCACGAACTCTGGATGAAATAAGACCAAACTACCATTTCAACGAAACATGTATGGATACTGTTCCCCAAGCTATTATTGCTTTTCTTGAGAGCACTGATTTTGAGGATGCCATAAGAAATGCAATATCCCTTGGCGGTGATAGTGATACGCTGGCAGCTATTACTGGAAGCATTGCCGAAGCTGCATATGGCATTCCAGATTGGATCGGGAGCAAAGCCTTATCATACCTGGATGAACCGCTTAGAGATGTTTACCGTAGATGGAAGATATTTATAGCTGAAAAACAGTAGGAGGCGTACCCATGGACACATCCAAATTTGAGAAGATCAGGCTGGAGCAGTACCCCTTGGTGCAAAAGTATACATACCTGGATACTTCGACAACAGGTGTATTTTCAACAAGAAGCAGGGATGCAATGGTTGATTTCATTGACGACAGATACTCTGAAGGTATGGATATGTATGACTTTGTGGACAACTGGAAGCATGCGGATGCTTTGAGGGAGACTGCTGCGAAGGTCATAAATGCGGATGCTAGCGAGATATTCTTCTCAGCTTCAAGCTCTGAGATGCTAAATGTTTTTACAAATGGGATCGAGCTTAAGGAAAATGCAAATATCATTACAACTGACCTGGCTTTTCCTTCAACAGTATACAACTGGTTCAATCGGGTTGGAGAAGAGAATGTAAGGTTTGCCAAGTCTGAGAATGGGCAGCTCCCAGCTGAAAAGCTATTTGATCTGGTGGATGAGAACACTGCTGTCATTGCTCTTTGCATGGTTGAAAACACATCAGGCTGGTACCATGATATTAAGACTATTGGAGAGTTCTGTAAATCGAGAGGGATATATCTCGTTCTGGATGCTACTCAGTGTATCTGTGCCATGAAGATAGATGTTGTGGAAACCAATATAGATTTTCTTGCAGTTTCATCATATAAGTGGCTTGGCGGTGAATTTGGGGTAGGATTCTCCTATGTATCAAACAGGATCCTTGATAAGATCAGTCCAAAATACGTTGGCTGGACCGGGAATAAGAACAGAACGGATCACAGCAGGTATAATCTGGACCTTTCTGATGGAGCCAACAGGTTCGAAACCGGAAGCCTTAACTGGGTGGGACTTAGAGGACTTGAACAGTCTCTTAATATCTACCTTGAGCTTGGGAAGGATGATGTTGAGGCATATATCCTGAGTCTTGTTGAGTATCTGTATGAAAAAGTCTCAAAATCTAAGGTTTTGGGCTTAGTGGGACCTTTCCCCAAGGAACGAAGATCCGGGATAGTATATATCAAGTTCCCAATAGAGTGGAAGCTTAATGACAGGATCCTTCGTGAAAATGGGATCAGAGCCCATGCAACTAATAGCGGGACAATAAGGGTTGGGATCCACTTCTTTAACAATAAGGAAGACATTGAAAAGTTGACGGAATTTCTGGAATCGATGTCATAAGGCCACCAATAAAAAATTACGATCTACCGCTAAATCAAAAAGCAAGCAAACCAGTAATTGGCCTGCTTGCTTTTTGCTAAAATTTTATTTACTCTAATTCCCGTAGAAATCCTTAACTAGTTCGTCCAGATGACCAAGCTCAATAAGAATATCCTTCTCAGGAAGACCAGTTTCCATATCGATTTTTATTGCATCGAAAAAGTTTTTGCTAAGCTTTGCCTCGTCTACGGTGACTCCCTTAAGAGGACCCTCTGTCAGTGGAGGATTTCCGACTGCTCTTTGAGTTAGTGTATGATCAGCCGGTTTTATGCCCTCTCTTACGTTGAAGGCATGTCGTGACA
>DHFP01000084.1 GCA_002402315.1 Clostridiales bacterium UBA4821 | reverse complement strand
CCATCAAGTTGGGCAACAGCAGCGATGACAATTAAAAATATTACAGACGGTACAGGTCATTTATGTACTGGAGTTGCATTCCAGAAAATTCCCGATAAGAGCTATCAGAAAGAAGGCCAGCATGTTACTTGGACNNCAAAGTTTAACAGTTTAATTTAATTAAAAAGGAGAAAGTTTTATGATTAGGGAGAAAACAAAAACATTTGAATTTCAAGGCAGACGTTGGCAGGTAGCTAAAGTTTCTGCTCTTGACGGTTCAAATATTATTCGCAAATTTACTACTTCTGGAAAATCAAATCCTCAAGAATTTTTGCAATCATTGCCAGATGAGCAATTTATGAATATACAAAATACATTGCTTTTATCAATATCTGAAGTGCAAACAATTAACAATCAAGAAATAATGTTGCCAATAATTACTCCTTCAGGAGCATTATCAAATTCAATATCGGAGGATGCAGGGTTAATATATATGCTTACAGTATTTGCTTTAGCTTTTAACCTGCAAAGTTTTTTCGACGAAAACGCATTGAAGGAATTTCAATCAATAGCCCAAACTTTCAATGCGTAGAACTTGTAAATGTAGATAGTTTTGCATACTATCCAGTAACAGCAGGGTATTGGAAACAGCATGAAGTATTTGACGGAACCTATACAATAGATGATTTATTAGATATCCATGAATTACTATTAATTAAATCAGAAAATGAAAAAAGACACAGAGAATCAGAACAAACAGGGGATAGATAATGGATACTTCTACTATTAAATCATACCTTATATCGTTGGGCTTTGAAGCTGACGATAATATGTACCGTAAATTTTCAGCCGCTTTACAAAAAGCTTCCGGCGAAGTTGAAAAACATACAAGTATAATTGCTAATTCTTATGTGAAAGCTGGCGGAGTTATTGTAGGAGCTATTGGAACAGTAGTGGCTTCTACAACTATGCTTTTAGATAGTCTTGCCAAAGCTGATTTAGGGTATGAAAAATATGCCATGCGAATGTACATGGCAAGAGATGCTGCAAAGCAATTTAAAATAGTTACTGATTCAATGGGAGAATCATTAGAAGATATTGCATGGATTCCAGAGCTTAATGAGAGATATAAATCATTAATGGCAGAAGCTCATAAAATGGAATTGCCCACTTCATATCAAGAACAAATGAAAATGATTCGAGGGATTGGTTTTGAATTTACCCGTTTAAAAGTAGAATCAATATATGGGTTACAATGGATAGGGCATAATTTAATAAAGCATCTATTTAAGCCTATTTCGGACAGTAAAAATAGTTTTAAAAGTTTTAATGATTATATAGTAGAAAAAATGCCTATATGGTCAGAAAAAATTGCTTCTGCTTTTTCTAAAGTTTTAAATATTATTTTAGATAATGGGAAAGCATTATTTTTAATGGGAGAAAAGATAAAAGGTTTTTGGGATAATATAAGCAATCCAGAAAAAATCGCTATATTTGGAACTGCCCTTACAATGTTATTTATAGCAGGCGGCCCAGTTACTCAAGCAATAATTGGATTTGGCTTATTAACTTTAGCTATAAGCGATTTGATGGGTTATTTAGATGGGAAGAAAACTATAATTGACCCTGATATATTTGAAGGTATTATATGGGCAGCAGAAAGAATGGCTCTAGGATTTAAAACTGCTTATTTAGCTTTAAAGTCATTGGGAACTTTAGCGGCAGGACTTGGAGCATCTTTGGCAAGTAAAACAACATGGGGAATTGGAGGAAGAGATTGGACGGCATTTAAAGAATCTTTAAAAGACACAGGAAAAATGTGGGAAGATTTTAGTGTCTCTGAAGATAAAAAATTAAAATTAGAAGAAGAAAATAAAAAGAAAAGGGTGCAAGCGAATAAAGAAGGAACTAGTAATTCTGAAGGTTGGGAAAATCAACAGTCTCAAATAATTTCTGCTGCGCAAAAAGCTTCAAGTGAAACTGGCATCCCTGCTCAATTAATTTATAGTCAATGGGCAGGAGAAACGGGTAATTTTACAAATAGAGGGGCAAGAGAATTAAATAATTTTGCAGGAGTTAATGTTCCTGGAGGCAAAGGAGAAGATTATAGAAAGTTTTCGTCGCCCGCTGAATTTGGTGATTATTGGGCATCTATGATAAATAGAAGTTATCCAGAAGCTAAAACAGCAAAGACTCCTGCTGAATTTGCTAATGCTTTAAAAAAAGGAAGAATAGGAGCCTATTATTCCGACTCTGTTGAAAACTATACTAATATGCTTGAGGGGCAAAAAGGAGCATATAATAAAGCAATAGGGGAGGGGAATACCGTTACTCATAATTGGAACATTACTGGTAGTAAAAGTGATGCAGAAGCAATTGCAAATAAAATTAAAACAGAAGCAGGCGTCAATAATACATTAATGTTAAAATCTGCTGGGCCAATTCCCTTTCGTTAATTAAAAGGAAATATAATGACTATAAATAATCCAAATTTAGGTTTAACAAATGCTCAATATTCTCCTTGGAGAGTCTCTGCTGAAGCTATTGCTGGTTCATCTTATATTTTTGACCCTGCAAATGTAGGCAATACTCCTTATAGGCCAAAACAATGGAATGAAGAATTATTATTTTTTTTAACAGCTTCTGTTTATGACCTTAATACAAAAGAATACTCAATAAGATATTATTATTTTGATGGAGTATTAAAAACAGAACATGTCAATCAAAGAAGAATAACACAGCATCCGGTCCAAGTTGGAGCCAATATAACCGATCATAGTTTTCAGCTTCCTGCAAGATTAACAATGGAAATTGGTGTATCAGATGTAATGGATTGCTATAGCCTTTCTAATGATTGGACATCAGAGACTGTAGGTCGTTCTATAAATGCCTTTCAAGGATTAAAAAAACTACAAGAATCAGGGAAATCATTATCGGTAACAACAAGATTATTTACTTATGACAATATGATAATTGAAAGCATATCTGTCCCCGAAGATTATAGAACATTGTATTCATTAAGGGCCTCTATTATTTTTCAGCAAATTATAACAGTTCAAACATCAAGAACAAAAATAAGTTTAGTAAAAAATACAACAGACACTACAAATTTAGGGCCTATTTCTACAGAAGTAATTTCAGTTGATAACCCTTATAATTCAAGCGTAAAAAATGCATTAGGAATATAAATGAAAACAAATAAAGAAAANNAAATTAAAAGTAAATGTTAAATTTCAATTATTCGATGAGAATGGCAATTTAAAAACTACTCGAAGATTGCATAATGCCAAAACTAATAATGCATTATATGGATTGCTAGATCAGCTTTTAGATACTCCGACATTGGCAAAGGTAGGGTATATGGAATTAGGAACTGGCACCCCAACGGCAACATTGCTTGGAGCATATATTCCCGGTTCAAGAACAGCAATAACAAAAACAAGAACATTAAATGTTGTAACTATTACTTGTTCATTTACCGAAGGTGTTGGAACTGGAGATATAACAGAAGTAGCTTTGTTTGATGTTATAACCGAAAATACAGCCAATATGTGGTGTTCAGCAACAGACTTTACAATGATTCCTAAAACAGCAATTGATTCATTGGTAATAACTTGGACGCTAACATTAAACTAAAAGAGTTTTACATGGCTATACGGGTTCGATTTCGTAAGGAGTAATTATGACGAGAATATTTATAGATGGATTTGAGAATGGGACTATTTCGGCTGAATTAGGGTGGATAAATAGTGGCTCTTCCATTAACAGCGCAGCACACGCGGGACTAAAGGGGGCCTATAGCGTACAAATATTTGATAATAACACTCTTTATCTGGTGTTACCCACTTCGCATTCTGCTCTATACTTAGCCTTTAAAGCTAATATTTATGATGATAATAAACAAGGGTTTTTCCATTTTAAAGATAGTGCCGGAACAACTACAGCGTTTTTAACGAACGAAGACGGTTTATTGCATTTACATATCGGTGCTTATTCAACCGCAATAGTGGCCTCTGGAACGCACCCTTTATTGCAAGATGGGACTTATCTAATAGAAATTTATTATGAGCCGTTAAACAGCACCGGAGAGATTATAGTCAAAATAGGCGGCGTTACTGATATTTCATATTCTGGAGACACAACTGCCGGACTGGAAAATGTTCAGCTGTTATATTGGGGCAAAGTTTCAGGTATGTCAACTGGCTCTAGTTTAGGGATTCATCTTGACGATGTTATTATTGATGACGCCAACTGGATAGGAAACACCTACATTCAAGCCATAGTTCCAACGGGCGCAGGAACGACAACTGATTTTACCCCCTCAACGGGTGCTAACTATACTTGTGTTGATGAAATTCCCGCAGTCGATACAGATTACGTTTCAACCAACACCACAGGTCACATAGATACCTATGCAACAAGTGATTTAACAGGTTTTGTAGGAAATGTAAAAACCGTTCAACTAGAATCTCGTATTGCATATGAAGGGACGCCAACGCCAACACATATTCAATTAGGTTGTCGCTCTAATGGAGTAGATTATTTCGCAACAGATAAAAGTCCTGCACTTTCTTTTGGTAGGGTTTCAAAATTGCTTTTAGTCGATCCAAATGGCGATGACCCATGGACAATAGCAAGAGTAAATCAACTTGAAATAGGAATAAAGGCAACAGCATAATGGCAGATATAATAAAATCATCTCAAGTCATAGCTCAGGTTGAATCCGAACTAACTGGCAGCCAAAAAATATCTCAAGTCATAGCTCAGGTTGAATATGAACTTGAAGATGTTTATATTGAAGATGTTCTTTGGGCAGGAGCTATCCGAACAGTTGGAACAGGTAAAGAATTTGCAACATTACGTGCCGCTATTGGCGATGCTAATGCTGCTGGGGAAGCTAGTGTTTATCTTGTTTATAATTCAGATGCTACCCCTGCCGCCGGATTAGAGGTTACTACTCAAGATTGCTATATTTTAGGGGTAGGAGATAAAGGATACGAAAATATTACTGTGTATGGAATACAGTATTCTGCGCATAAAAAATTATATATTGAAAATATACAGTTCTTAACTTGTTTTTCTCATTTTGATTTAGGCATTGAATTAAAAACTAATAAATGCATTTTAAACGGTCAAATTTCAAACGGGTATACATATTATGATTCAGCAACAATAATGGATTTTACGAATACTTATTTTAAAGAAGGAATTATTAATGGAGAAAAACTTGATAATATCTCAATAAATAAATGTTCTTATGATTCTCCATTGACAACGACTAGCTGCATAGGCTCATTTGCAGTTAATGATCAAGCAATAGAAGGAACCGTTAATTATGGCCCTGATTATGGAATAGAAGGGAAGCTTATAAGGATTGCAGAAAGAATAAATTATGCTTTAGGTCTTGCTGATTCATTTATATTGTCAGAATCACCAAATCTTAATCCAACTTTAATATTGGATAGGTTAAGCATAGAACCTTATTCTCCAACAATGATTGT
>DHFP01000164.1 GCA_002402315.1 Clostridiales bacterium UBA4821 | reverse complement strand
TGTTGACAACAATTAGCTGGTCTATCAGTTTTGATTCCGGGTTCCACAATTGGGACAGTAATTTGCATCAATACCCGTTATATGCTCACAAGCCGTACACTTCATTCTGACTGCAGCTCCGCATTTCGGGCAGTAATTTGCATCCTTGTCAATCTTTGTGCTGCATACCCTGCAAAACTCCATCCTATGTTTTGTCATGAGATAGATTACAAGGCCGATCAGACCTGTGAAGAGCGTTATCAATCCCCAGAATCCCTGATGCAATCCTCTTACCTTACTATCCCTGTAAACCCATACGGCCAGCATTATCCAAAATACCAGTATCAATAGTCTCAAGAGGCCGTGCGATATAAAAATCATTTCCATCAGATTGTTTTCATGAAAATTGCCGCTTAAATAATAGATATTCAGGTCTTTTGCTGCAGCTTGAAAGTTTATAATAAACAAATGGTCTCCATTGATGCCTCCCCTGCCTTGGCTGAAAGCTTTGAATGTAAAGTAATCGCCCATATCTCCAGACCTGACGCTTTTGCCTCCAATCCAGGGACGCGGCACCAGTGAAAAAGGTTCAATCCCTTTTGGAACCCTCATAAACAATACTTTGCCATCTTTAAGCTTTGATATATCCGGACGCTCTCTATCCGGTTTGAGCTCAAACTTATCTTTCCCGCCGATTATCTGTTCGTTTGCTTTAAATACAATATTACCACTGCTGTCGCAAACAATAATGTTTTTAGTCCGCGGGTATTTCTTTATAAAGTCTTGAGAAGCTTTCTTTACCTCATCGGATAATCCCTGCTCCTCGAGAAGTGTGTTGACTGCCATCATATCTTTTTTCTCCTGTCTGGCCTGCAAAAGATTAATAAACCCTGCACCCAGGCCAAGCAAGAATACAAGCGCAATAATAAGACCGATGAATTTCATAAGATTAATTAACGTAATACTCCGTTTAATTCTCTCCATTATCATGACATTTTCCCCCTAAGTTTTATATCTCTATTGGTACCCGCATCGTATAAAAGCGCCCTTATAATTAGAAATACCAGTACCGTGAAGAATCCTATTGTTAACCCTAAACCTGAAAATTGAACCAGTTCACTATTATAGTCAATATAGTCGGGGAACAGCATGAGAAAACCGATAAATACGGTAAGAACACAACACAAGAAGAAAACAACTGCCTGAAAAAAATCTTTGTTTTCCTTTCTGATATTCTCACACTTATGCGTAATAACGGGCCTCAACTTTTGCATCAGCAATTCTGTATCAACCGGCTTCAGTTCGATAATATGTTTTTTTACCATATCTTCTATATCATCATGTCTCATCCATATTCACCCCTTTCAACTTTAGCATTTTTCTGATTTTCTCTACTGCATAATGCAAGCGCCACTTTACTTTTTCCGGAGTACTGGATATTATGGTTGAAATCTCTTTGTAGCTGAAATCCATGTAGTACCTTAAAAGAATAATCGACTTCAAATCATGCGGCAAAGCTCCGATTGCATGATTTAAATTACTTACGGTATCATTATGTATTATCTTTGCCTCAACACTGTCAGGGCTTACAGCGTCATCATCTTCTATGGAAACGGTTTCCCGTATCTTTCTTTTTCTGAATTCATCAGTAATTGTGTTCCGAGCAATAGTAAACAGCCAGGTCGAAAATTTAGCGCTTTCCTTGTATTTAAACTTATCGATACTATTTATCATTTTGATAAAAGTTTCTTGAACTATATCCTCAGTTAGCTGTACTTCTCCGGCATAACCCAGCACAAAGTTGTACAACTGCTGATGGTACCTCTGTATAAGCAGTTCGTAAGCAGATTCCTCACCTTGCTTACAAAGCATAACCAACTGCTCATCAGTCAAAACGACACCTCCTTTCTAAATAATTAAACGTATGAAAAACAAAAAAGTTGAGAATAAATTAATCTAGTACAATCCATATTTAAATTATATCCCACTACATTCAGGAAAATCTCCGCAAAACTGTGGCAAAATTTATAATTGAATTTATATCCATATTACAGTATAATAGGAAATTGTAGTTATATTTTAAATCGTATTTTTTGGGGCTTGTTGGGATGATTTTCTCCGGCCGATAGGTAAAGGACATGTTTTGCCTTTCTAAAGTGCTTGAAGACCACCATTTAGCCTCTTTGCGGTATCGGTTTACAGGACGGTTGAACAAAAAGGAGGTGAAAAGGATGGAAGGATGTAGCAGCAAAAAACGTATCAACTTTGCGGAACTTTGCGCTGAAGAAAAAAGCAAGAAGTTATTTGATACATTAAAGGAAGCAATTGTTGAACAACTCGGTGTTGAGGAAGATGAAGTAGTAATGGAAGCAAACTTCTTTGATGACTTGGGAGGAGACTCACTAGACGTAGTAGAAGTAACTTTGGCTCTGGAGGAAGAACTCGAGATAGAAATTCCGGAAGAAGATTGGGATGAATTTGAAACAATAGAAAGGGCACACTCATTCCTAATGAAAATTGTTGAATAAACATTCTATGTCGCGACAGGGGACGGTTTGAAGTGCGTCCCCCGTCGCATTTTTATTAAGCTTCTCTGCACCTTGCCAGTTCATCTACAATAGAGGTACATGTCAAAATATTGCTTTGATAAGACCTCTGTTAATACATTCGTTCATAAGTCTATCATTTGAAATTCATTTATTCTCCAAAAGCAATCAAGGCAAGTGTTTGGTTAACGTGCAGTTTATTAAATTGTTCACCATATGTATTAAATCCACAAACTGAACCGAATTTTAAAAACTCACTTGATATTTCAGTACAAATATTTTCTTTCTTAAACTGAAGATATCTTAATATGCAATTAAACAGTATAATACCTTTGCAATCAGGCAGCTTCTCATTTATCACCTGCACGGTTTTTTTTGCTTCAGCCACAGCATCTATTGGCTTTAACAATTTAACAATTGAGTTCTGAGTTATTGCCGAATATGCATTTATACTCCCATTATCTCCAACAGACTTGGAAGATGTAATCCAAACACTGTTCATGAATATCCTGCCTAAAGGATTACTGGTGAAATAATCCGGGAGTTGGTCAATTGAGATCCCCAGAACCCTTGCATATTCTTCAGCTGCTGGTTTACCGTCAAGCTCCAAAATCAGCCTGTTATTTATATCCGCTTTTGTAACCTTGAATTCAATATCAGTCGGTACATAAATATTTTCCTTATACAGAAAGAACTTTTTGCTTGTCCTGACAAAAGTAATTACAGCAGCATCCTGACACACTTCACCATTAGCACTGACAAAAGTTCCATTGAATTTCAGGTCATCTCCGGCGCTTCCTCCTACAATATCAAGATTGCTAAAACAGTTCCCGAGAATATTCATGACCTTTTCTTCCGATGCTTGAAGTCCATCAATTAAGGTAATTATGAATCCGTTTTTTGAATCATACGAAGATATACCTATTTTCTGACCAGCATTAACTAAATCGTTTTTTGCAAATATAGCCTTGTTTTTAATATTTTTCATCAGATAAGTTGATGTCTCAAAATTATCAGCCGCCATACTCATGGCTGAAATACTTCCTTCGGTGAATCCTTGAGGACCGATTTCACCGGAGGTTGTGCATCCTATTACATCGCTGCCGGGAAAGTTCTCTTTCATTAGTTTCGAAACCATCCCGAAATCATATTTTGTGCTGGTAAAAAATACTACTAATTTGGCTTCATCCTGCTTTATTGAGTCTACTATCGTTTGAACAACACTTGCGGTATCTGGCCCATCTGCATTAAAACTTTTAATATTTAGCATTCATTTATCCTCCATATTGATGTAGAACTGGTTAAAGATCAGGAAATAATTTACATTGAGAAAGTAATTTCAGTAGGAAATTATCTTTCGATAGTTTTGTAAATTCTTTATTGCTGCATATATAGTTTTTTAAGCTTAATAAGTATCCAAGCAAAAATATGATGAGTAAAAATAAACTTACCGGAGTTATATAGAATAGAATTAACCAGTTAATTTTAGAAATTATTAGAAAAGGTACAAGAATTATAAGTGAAAAAAATATCAAAATAAGATTTATTGGTAATATAATAGCTTTACGCCCAATCTTTAAAGAAAATTTATGCATGAATCCTCCTGATGATTTTGCACATTCAAACATAAGTATAAATATAATTCCAACTTTTCTTTTTTACCATAGAGATATATTTCTACATTTTTCTTGAATTCCCTCCCTCAAGAAATAATTTTTACATTACTTAGAACCTCTTAGGAGGAGACCTGGCTAAAACAATTACAACTGTACTATTTATTTTTATTAAATTAGATGCTAAAATCATATTAATATGAGTACCTTCTATGGGTTTGGTTTTGTGTGGTAACTTAACTATACCATAAAAGTGTACTCATATTCAATTTTGAGGAACTTTAAAGAGCCATCGCGGCAGCGATTTCGTTCTTCTCAACTAAAAGACAAAAGATAAATAGGCTGAATATAAAATTTGCTTGCTATAACTCTTTTGCAGATAGACTTGTCCGATAAATGTTCAGTAGTTCAGAAACGTCCCCGCTTATTAGGTCGCTTCATCATTTAAGTTTGCACAAATAAAAATATTCAAGCTAATTCTCCCTTCATTCTTTTTCATGTTGTAAATATTATGAACTATCAGTATAATGTCAATATAAGAATGAAATTAGATTGAAGGTGAAATATTGATAAAAATATACTTTGATGTTTGTTCTTTAAATAGGCCTTTTGATGACTTGACTCAAGATAAAATAAAAATTGAAACAGAAGCAATAATTAATATAATTCAAAAGGTCTGCCAAAAAATATACTTAGCTTATAAAAGCGATGCTATAGATTTTGAATTATCAAAAATCCAAAATTCACATAAAAAAGATCAAGTTTTGAACTTATATAATTGTTTAAATACTAAAAAGATTGAAACCACAGAACAAATTAAGTCGAGGGCAAAAGAACTATTATCATACAATATCCGATATATGGATGCACTACATATTGCACATTGCGAATACGCCGGCATAGATTATATGATAACCACTGATAAAGTGCTAATAAATCAAGTTAATAAATCCAATATTCTAAAAGTAAAAGTCATAAACCCTGTAATTTTTGTAATGGAGGAGATGTAAATGATAAATGCTATAAATTTAAAAGATATGGATTCCCTAAGAAAAGAAGGTTTAAAAGCCTTGGCAGAAAAATTAGGCCCAATAGGCATGATTAATTTCATTCGTTTATTTGACAATGGAAGCGGAGATTATACAAAAGAAAGAAATGAAATTATAAAAGATATAACTGCTGAAGATTTTGATAAATTCTTACAAAACAAATAGAACCTAATCGAGGAATTAATCTTTCTATATACACAGATATGAGTCTCCACATTTTACAAGACTGGGGATTTTTCTGTGCCATTTCGAAGTTTGTAAAAAAAGCCTACATACCCTCAACACTCCCTGCAGGCCGCTTTATCATTCAAGTTTATACAAACAAAAATGTTCATATATTGAGAAACATCCCCTTATTTTTTGCGACAGGGAACGTTGTCTCAACTGTCGCATAATTTTTATGCTTCTCTGCACCTTACCAGTTCATCAACAACAGAGGAGTCATGTCAAAATATTGCCTTGATAAGACCTCTGTTAATACACTCTTTCATAAGTCTATCATTTGCAGTAGAAACAAAATCATAAATATTATAAGGGTTGTAATGCTTGTGTTCCAATTCTTCACCTTCCAGCGTATAAAGCATTCCTCCGACAGCCTTAATCAACGGGTACGGAATAAGATTAAAACCATCTGAACCCACCTGCTTACCATCCTTGAAATGACTTCTTGCTTCAACTAGAATATGTATGATATCTCTTCCGGATGCAAGGTAACAAAGTTCTATTCCGGTAATATCATAACTAAATGTATGTTTTACATAGTTTAATATACTGTGATTTACTTTATTGCTTACTATGCTTCTCATTCCATATCCGTCTCTAACAACAACACAAGAATCTCCTAAAGTTATTGGCGATGTATTATCAATTCTTTTTAGAGGATTCAGTATAAAGGTTTCATCAATAGTTACTTTTTCGTCGTGAAGCCTATATGTATACCCATTTGGTATAAAGTATCCCTTACTGTAATAAGTAAAGTAAACATCCCCGGAATGTAGTCCCTTGATAAAGCAGCTCTCTAAATCTCTAAATCTCAGATTATGCATGTCCGTTTTGGGGCTGTACGCCATCATAATGCAAGGGTCGCCAATGTGCTGGTCAGCACTTCTGGAGCCATCTACCGGATCAATAAAAATACAACATTTAGGATTACTTACATCACAAACCTTGAAATCTTCCATATAAATATTAATACTGTCTTTATAACCGGTAAATCTCTCATCAAGCGCTTGAGTAATTATTTCTTTCACAAATCTGTCTATTTTATGAACGCTTTTAACACTATTCTCAAAATTATCTTCATAATTAATAGAAGCATAACCAGAGAGCAGCTTATGCCGGTAGTATTTATTGAAAGCTATATATACTTTTTCCGATACGTATTGTGCAAATTCTAAAAAATCTACTTCTTTAAAAGATTTCATCTGACCTCCATCTCAATTAAAAAATATGATTTTGAAATTTATTTATTCTCCGAAAGCAATAAGGGTAAGGGTTTGATTTATGTGAAGTTTGTTCAATTGCTCACCATATGTGTTGAATCCACAAACCGCACCACAATTTGAAAATTCATCAAAAATTGTTGACAATGTGTTTTCTTTTTTTAGCTGTAGATATCTGTAAGTACAATTAAAAAGTATTACACCCTTGCAATCGGGAAGGTTCTGCTTGATTACCTCTACTGTTTTCTTGGCTTCAGTTACAGTATCAATTGGTTTTAATATCTTTACTGTTGTATTTTGTGCTATTGCGCTATAAATGGTTATACTCTTACCGTCTACAACACTTACCGGGGTCGAAATCCAGACACTATCGGAAATTAGCCTTCCAAGCGGATTACTTGCAAAACAGTTTGGTAGTTCCTCAATTGTAACTCCCAGAGCTTTGGCATACTCTTCAGCTGCCGGCTTACCATCAAATTCCATAACCATCCTGTTATTGACGTCTGCTTTGGTAACTGAAAATTCTATATCAGTTGGTACATAAATGTTTTCTTTATAGAGAAAGAACTTCTTCTTTGTCTTTACAAATGTTATAATTGCAGCATCGTTAGATACTTCACCATTTGCACTTACAAAAGTTTCTTTAAACTTCAAATCATCTGCCGAGCTTCCACCTACGATAGGTAGATTGACGAAAGTACTGCCAAGGACATACATGACCCTTTCTTCTGCACCCTGCATGGAATCGATAAGGGTTAATATAAACCCGTTATCTGCATCATAAGTATTGAGCCCTATTTTTTCACCGGCTTTAATCAAATCATTTTTTGCAAGTATAGCTTTATTCCTGATATTTTTCATCATATAAGTGGATGTTTCAAAATCATCAGCCGCAATACTCATGGCCGAAATGCTTGCTTCGACGAATCCTTGAGGACCGATTTCGCCGGAGGTTGTACATCCTATTACATCAATGTCAGGAAAATTCTCTTTCATTAGTTTTGAAACCAGGTTAAAATCATATTTTGTACTTGCGAAGAATAAAACCAGTTTCGCCTGATCCTGCATTATATCGTTAACAATCTTTTCTACCGCACTATTAGCGTCTGAGCCGCTTGCGTTTGCACTTTTAATATTTAGCATCTTTCTCCTCCTAGTACAATATAGAAATTTGGGGACATTTCTCAACAAACGAACAGATAATAAAGACTATGGCCAAAATACATTGATACATTATTCTTGTTCATA
>DHFP01000009.1 GCA_002402315.1 Clostridiales bacterium UBA4821 | reverse complement strand
CAATTGTTTACTTCAACTTATATAGCTTACAGTTGACAGTTAAGTCGATTGCAGAATATTGCAACCCTTAATAATACTATGATTTAATCTTTAATTTTCTTAGCATTCCTCCGAAGCCTTACTCCCTCCGTCAGCTTGCGCTGACATCTCCCGCAATGACGGAGGTATACTTTTTAAATTTTTCTCCTTTAAATCTCCCTCTCTGAGGGGGATGTCACATAGTGACAGGGGGAGAGTTCCTATTAATTATTTAAACCCTCAACCGATAAACAGTTTTTAACTGTTAACTGGGTATTCTACATCCTCTCCGGAGCAGAAATCTTCAGCATATCCAAAACATTTTTAATTACTATCCTCACACAATCTACTAAAACCAGCCTTGCCCTAATAATACTCTCCTTTTCACCCTTCAACCTGTGTACATTATAAAACGAGTGGAAAAGGGAAGCCAGGTCAAACAAGTAACGGGTTAGCCTGCTGGGTTCCAACTCCCCAGCAGCAATTTTGATTTCTTCCGGCAAGTCAATCAGCTTTCTTATTAATTCTATTTCCTCTTTTGCTGAGATCAGGCTAAAGTCACCAGTGTTGGCATCGGGAACTGAATACCCCTCATCTTCAAGAATCTTTAACATGCTGCAAATCCTGGCATGGGCATATTGAATATAGTATACAGGATTCTCGTTTGACTGTGACACTGCAATGTCCAGGTCAAAATCAAGATGGGTATCTGCCTGCTTTGTATTAAAGAAAAATCTTGCCGCATCACGTCCTACTTCTTCCAGTAAATCAGTTAATGAAATAGCCTTCCCTGTACGCTTGGACATTCTAGCTATTTCTCCGTTTCTTAAAAGCCTTACCAACTGGAATATTATAATGTCCAATCTATTATCATCTATACCGCAGACCGCAACCCCCGCCTTCATCCTGGCAAGATGGCCATGGTGGTCAGCCCCCAGAAGGTCTATTACCCTGTCAAATCCTCTAATAAGAAATTTATTTCTGTGATATGCCACATCAGCAGCAAAATATGTTGGAATGCCATTGGCCCTTACCAGAACAACATCCTTTTCTGCTCCAAAATCTAAAGCTCTAAACCATAATGCCCCTTCCTTCTCATACGTGTATCCGTAGTCTACAAGGAAATCTATAGTTTCTTTAACCTGCCCGCTGTCATGCAGTGATTGCTCCGAAAACCAGACATCATATTTTACCCCATATTCCTTCAGGGTTGACTTTATACTCTCAAGGTTCTTCTTAAGGGCATATTCTGCAAAAATCTTTCTTCTTTCCTCTGAAGAAACATCCATATACTTATCCCCGTTTGCTTCTATGAATTCCCTCATGTGATCCCGGACATCATCCCCCTGGTAGCCGTTTTCAGGAAACTCAACGGCATTATCTCCTTTTAGTAGTTGAATATACCTTGCTTCCAATGACTCTGCAAACAGTTCTATTTGGTTTCCGGCATCGTTGATATAGAACTCTCTCGTTACATCATACCCTACGGCTTCGAGTACACTGGCAATGCAATCTCCCAGCGCTCCTCCCCTTGCATTCCCCATATGTAACGGACCTGTCGGATTGGCACTGACAAACTCTACCATTACCTTTTTACCGTTACCAATGTCAGATTTCCCATAGTTCTCCTTCTCTTGCCGGATAAGGGGAAGTACGTTGTAAAGCCATTCATCGTGCAGATAAAAATTAATAAATCCTGGTCCTGCAGTTTTTATTTCCTTGATATATGTACCTTCTACACTGGCATTCTTAATTATTATATCAGCTGTTCTGCTAGGAAAGGTTTTTGCCTGCCGGGTAAGCTGCATGGCGATATTGGTTGAAAAATCTCCGTGATCTTTATCTCTGGGAACCTCAATATTTATTTGTTCCGGCATCGTAATCTCCGGAAAATCCCCTGATTTAACTGCATTTTTTACAGCATTGGATATTACATCTATAATTTGGTTTTTTACTTTTTCTATAATACTACTCATTTTCCTTTACCTCTCTTATACTCATATAGAAATCATTATCACCAGTTCTTGAACTATCTATTTCCAGTGAATAGTCAACCATAAGCTCTCCTCCATGCTCGTCCACTTTTATGTCCATAAAATTTGTCAATACTCCTATAGTAAAAGCTCCGCTAACCGTATCATAATATGAAACATGTTTATGCCCCTGCTCAAAAATCAGCTGCGAGTTGACAGACCCAGACCTCGTAAGGGTTACCTTTCTTGGTGATATGCTTACAGTTGTAGTTGTTCCACTCATACCGGTTATCTCTGTCTCCTTATATACCACATAAAAGCTGTCTTCTTTTTTATAGTATTTCCCTTCAGTCACCAATTCAAGAAGATTAGGCTCTCCACTGCCATTATTCTGAGTCCCCTTGACTAAAATTATTACATTCCTATTTTCATTCGACATACTGAAATCTCCTCACTAGTTTATTGGCTGCTAACGGCTATTTATCTGTTTCTCCATCCACTGCTTGCATAAGTTTAATACCTTGTCCTTGGAACTGGAAAAATAAAATTCAGGTAAAGATTGGTCAAACAGCGGTGATTGCATGTCCTGTTTGTAAAGTCCCTTGGAAGCCAAAACCCTTCTTAACTGTCTCACTGTTCCCTCATTGCCATCTATAACCCTGATCTTGCTATTAAATAGTTCTATAATCTGATCCTTTATAAAAATGTAATGCGTGCATCCTAAAACAATGTCTGTTACCTCATTTGTGTTCAGCCCTGAAAATCTTTCTGATAAGTAGCGCTTAATTTGTGAACCTTCCCATACTCCTGATTCAATCAGTTCAACCAAACCCGGGCAAGGCAGGGCAATTATATTGGTCTTGGAAGAATACATCTCCATAAGGGATTTAAATTTCTTCTCCTTCAATGTAAGCGGCGTAGCCATTACTACAACCGTTCCTCCTCTTCCCGTCTCCACAGCAGGCTTTAAGGCCGGCTCCATACCTATGATAGGTATGCCAAGGCTGATTCTCAGTGTCTCTATGGCCACACTGGTTGCAGTATTACAAGCAACCACTAAAGCTTTAATCCCCTTCTGAAGCAGGAAATCTGCCGCTTTCAAGGTAAGATATATAACACTATCTGCCTCTTTTATTCCATATGGAGCATTTGCAGAATCTCCAAAGTATATAAATTTTTCTTCCGGTAAAAGCTTTATTGCTTTTGCCAGGACAGTTATACCGCCTATACCTGAATCGAAAACTCCTATAGGACTACTATTCATACCTTCTCCCTATGCATTTCAAACGCAAGTTCAATTAATCTATCCAATAACTCAGAATAGCTGATTCCCGATGCTTCTATCATCTTTGGGTACATACTTATGCTTGTAAAGCCCGGTATGGTGTTGACTTCATTTATGTATATCTGTCCTGTAATCTTATGCACAAAGAAATCTACCCTGCTCATTCCTGCACAATCCAGAGCTTTAAACGCCCTGACAGCATATTTTCTTATCTTGTTCGAAGATTCTTCATCCAAATCAGCCGGTATTATTATTTGTGAAGTTCCGTCATTATATTTGGAATCATAATCATAAAATTCCCTGGACGGTATAATCTCACCAACCACAGAAGCTATAGGGTCATGGTTTCCTAAAACAGCACATTCAATTTCCCTGGCTTCTACAAATTCCTCTACAATAACCTTTCTATCATGCAGGCTTGCCATCTTTAAGCCCTCTACAAGTTCCTCCCTATTGTGAGCCTTGCTCACCCCTACAGATGAACCTGCGTTGGACGGTTTTATAAAACACGGATACCCAAACTTATCTTCAATGCCCTTTACAAAACCCTCCATATCTTCCTTTATATTCTTCCGTTTTAATACTAAATACTTTGCCTGAGGAATACCTTCATAGTCAAATATTATCTTGGCAAATACTTTATCCATGCCTAGCGCCGACCCTAAAATTCCAGGTCCAACGTAAGGCTTGTTCATAAGTTCTAAAAGCCCTTGAACTGAACCATCCTCACCGTAGACTCCATGCAGGGCCGGAAAAAACACATCAACCTGTTCTCTTGTTTTATCTATAATGGAGAGACCCAAACCAGATATCTCTTTTTCCCATTCGCCGTTCTCTATTTTCTCAACCGGTCCATCAAATATGTGCCATGTTCCTATCTTAGTTATACCTATCTTTAATACCTCATATTTATTTACATCCAAGTTTCTAATAACTGACGAAGCTGAAACCCTGGATACTTCATGCTCGGAGGATTGACCGCCAAATAAGACCCCAACTGTAATTTTTCTATTCACTTATACCTCTCCTATCATAACATATATTTGAAAGAGTGATGTTAAAAAGGCATACTACCCCTTTCCAATATATATTATTTCTAATTTTACTATTTATGAGTATTTAGTTCAAGTTTGAAACACCTATTTGAGTAAAATTTTAATGTTAATAAATTTACATTTTATTTTTTGTTATGTTAAAATATATTTAGCAATGGAATAAAATAAGGAGTGTGCTATGCCAAGATCTAATTTGCGACTTTATGTTATATACCCAAAAGAAATTGAAGAAAGCAGCTTTTTTTGGGATAAAGTCTATGAAGGTACTGAAAAAGCCAAGGAAGAATTAGAACAGTTTGGAGTCAAGGTAGAATATATATTCTCAAGGTATAATAATGTACATCGACAGGCTCAGATATTATCTCAAGTGATAAATCAAAAACCTGACGGTATAGCTATTGTCCCAACCAGCACAACCGAATTAAACCTCCTTATAGATGAAGCTGTTGATAACGATATACCTGTAGTTGCATTTCTTAATGATGCACCATATAGTAAGAGGTTTTGCTATGTAGGTCCCGATAACTATTCATCAGGCAGGTTATGCGGGGAGTTAATGGGCAATTATCTATCCGGCAAAGGAAATGTAGTAATTTTTTCTGCCAGTAATGAGGTTTACAGTTTGAAGCAAAGGCTCGTGGGCTTCAGAGATAAGATAAAATCATCCTATCCGGAGATAAAAATATTAAAGACTATGGATTACTCTGCCAATGAAGATTTATGTTATTCATATGCAATAGATGAACTACAAAAAAATACAGAAATTGATGGGATTTTTATTACCTGTGCTGCGGGAACTATTGCCCTTGGAAGAGTATTGGATGAGTTAAAACCCTCATTATTACCCAAGGTCATTGGATATGACCCAAATGAACGTGTAGCTAAATATGTATCTGACGGTATTATCAATGCTTTGATTTACCAGGATCTTTTTACTCAGGGATATATGAGCCTAAAAGTTTTATATAACTATCTTTCCAGTGGGCTGGTACCAAAAGGTGAAAATTTATATACAAATATCCAAATAGTCATGCAAGAAAATTTAGAGAACTTTATAGATGGAGATAAGGAACGATGAAATAATAAAACCCGATTTTTAAGTAAGATATTTTCCTCCAAGACAAGGCGGAGGAAGGCGTAATAATTGGTTTATTGCAACTGACGGCAACGCAGTATTGGCGGAAAATAGCAGCTTAAAAAATGGGAATTTATTATTTCATCGTTCCTGTTTAAATTTTAAAGCAGGGTAATTACCCTGCTTTAAAATTTAAACATCCACCTGTGAAACTATCGGTTAATCATATTCCTTTCAGCCATTTCAATTGCTTTTCTTACAAGACTGCCGCAGTCTCTTGAACTAACAGCTCCCCATCCTTCGGTCTTCACTGTGTTGTAGACTCCAAGTTCCTTTGCAAGTTCTTCCTTCAGTGAATCAGACATCATTCCTCGTCTACCAGCCACAATTACAACCTCCTTGCTAGAATCTCATATCAAGATTCTAGATTTGAATTAACAATGAAAAACTCATTGTCTCATTTATCATTCCCCGATTTTTTTAAAATTAATTTTGCAATTTTTTCTTACATTGTGAGTATTCCGTTAGGCGTATCAATAATTAGCAGTATTTGTTCTTCTTTACCCGTATCAGCATTTACATAAATAATAAAATCCCTCCCATCTACCTTTCCCTTAAACTCATATGTCAGGATCTCAGTTTTCCACTGAGTCGGAATTATGGCAAGCCCAGACGCAAATATATCCAGTCTTGTATTGATATTTCTTCTGGCTTCCTCCTGTGAAATCTTAGGTTTTGCAATGGTTCTATTCCTATGAGATGTGAGATAGTTTTTACTCTCAAAGCCTATAATCTCACCATTATCAAGTGCCACCTTTACCTTTAGCAAATCAGGATATATAGTGACATTGTTCTGTGAATACGCATAATTTATTGTAGCAACTCCATCCTCTTTTAAGTAATACGTATCAATCATATTATTATATCCACGGCTTTTAAGAAACTTTTGTGCCGCATCCTTAGCCTGTTCAACATTGATATTTTCTCTGGTAACCGCCCTGCTGCCGGTCATTAGTAATGGGTGCCCGCCTTGCTGGGTTATATTTATTATCGCAGATGCATTCTGTGGCGCATTTTTCAAGACTACATCAAAATTAAAGGTTTTAATTGTTCCGTCTGTACTACCTGTTGGTTTTATATCCTGAACCCTGTCTGAACCAACAAAAGCAACAGCAGCATTTCTTGCCTGGTCTTGTTTCACCATATCTCCGGTCAACCCTTGAGGCTTAATATCCCTTAAGCCATCTGAAAATGGCCCATCATATATTAAACTTGGATATTCTTGAAACTCTTTTTCCAAATTTTCAAACTTTGTAGTTGTTAAGTTTTGAGACATCCTTTGAAATATTGGAGCTCCTTTTTGGGATAATTCTCCCCATCGGATTCTACCCTGTCCCAGTTCATTCTCAAGTTGGTTTAAATTGTTTGACATTTTTACTGCGTAGTCATGTAATTTCATCAGATTATCAAACTGTTCAGGTGTAGCCGGCCTTCCATCGAGATTTTGTCTTACCAGACTGTATGAAAAGTCACTTACCTGGGTTAGAAATCTGGATGCATTGTTAAGAGCAAGATGGCTGACCGGCATCTGTCCAAGGTTGGCTTGAGCAAGATTGGCCTGCCTCCAAACTTCGCTAAGATTTGTTATTCCCATCTCCGGTGAATTAGCAATCATGGCTTTGGATAGCATAACCTCAACATTCTGTACATAACCAACCATTTCATAAAATGATCTGTTGTATTGGTTTTCAACCCTCTGCCTGAACTCCATTTCCTGCTTGTACTGATATAGGCCCAATATAGCTATCGCTCCTATAACTGCGATGACAATACTATACATATGCCTGTCGCTTAAACGTCTCTTAAAATCCAGCAGTTTATCTCGGAAACTCATTTAATCACCCTTTCTTCTAATTTGATTAAACAAATATTGTAACATCTTACTTTGCAAAAATATGTTTTCCTATTGTAGTTGCCTGGGGTCTGCTCCATATCCACTTACTTGTAGCTGTCGCCGGATTAAAATAGTATACACATCCTCCGGTCGGGTCCCATCCATCCAGCGCATCCCTCGCAGCTTTATAAACCGTACTATTTGTTGAAATAGATAGGTTTATCTGACCATCTGCCACCGCCGTAAAAGCACCTGGCTGGTATATAACCCCTGGTATGGTATTTGGAAATCTTGAGTCATCTACCCGGTTTAAAATAACTGCTCCAACGGCTACCTGGCCAGTATACGTTTCTCCCCGCGCTTCACCATTGATTGCTCTGGCTATGAGCTGAGCCATATCCGTCTTTCCACCTCTTGCCGGAGCAGCATAGGCTTGTTTAAAAGACTCAATATAATCACGCCCGGAAAAATGAGTCTGAGTAGATTTATCATCTGAAGCAAATTGCTCTAATGATAAATGATAAATAGAAATTGTTATAGCGATAGCAATTATGAATACAGCTATTATTGAATACTTTCTCAAGTAATCCCCTCCTTTCCATAATATTTTTTGTTATCAAATGAAAAATATACTATATTCATACAAAAGCTCTCTAAAAAACAGTGGAAGCATGCCTAAGGCAAATAGACAGGGGGACGGTTCTATTGTCTATTTTTATCAAGAATAGACAATAGAACCGTCCCCCTGTCTATTTGTTTTTTCTCTCAGTTACCCTTTCCTCCAAAAGCCCATATTAAAAGTAGGTTATGAGTATAAAAATTCTTTGCCACAACAGAAGAGTTAATATCTGTAAATACGTTCTTTAGTTCTTGAGAAGAAGCAAATAGCGTTAGTACTGCAAATGTTATGTACACAATCATTACCCCCTGCAAGGTTCCAAAAACTATTCCGCCTACCCTGTTTATCTGTTTGAATATTGGCAGCCTGGCTAATCCTTCAAGGAGATTCCTTGCAAATATTAGGATGAAGCTAATAACGGCAAAAATTATTATTATGCTTACTATGTTTACTGCAATTAAAGAAAGACTCTGACTCAGGCTTTCTATAACACTTCCTGCTGCCTGGCTGGCTTGTACCGACAAATTCTTTACCACTGCGGCTTCAACAGGAGAGGGAAGTCCCCATGAACTTACCAAACCTCTAATTGCTTCAGAACTAGCACCTTGCTCACCCTGTCCGGAACTGACAGCTTTTGTAAGGTTATTTGAAATCATATTTTTCATGGTTACATCCAGATGAATAACCGAAATAAGCACCTTGGATACATAAGGATAAAACTGTAAAGAAAAAAACGCAGCTACAAAAAACGATACTACCTTAAACACAGAATAAATAAATCCCCTTGCATATCCTATGAGAGCATACCCACATATAAGTCCTATAACCACATAATCAACCCAGTTCAAACCAATTCACCCCCTTAATAGATGTTCACTATTTCTATTGAGTCCACATAAACAATCCCAGCAGCCGACCCATCCCTAAGTAATTTTACTTCTTTTACATCCTTTTTCGGACTGAACTGGCTGATTTGTTTTCCTGATGAGTTAAGAAAAACTACTTTGTCCCCTGCATTTACGGATATTATATCTCCTCTTGCATCTATATTAATAACCTTATCCTTTAACTCAAAACTCCCTATCGTCTTGCCATTTTTGTTTATTATATCAATATTGCTGGACCAGTTCAAAAAACCATTAGCTTTTTGAACTTTTACTATAAACTTGCCCCTGTTAATATCTATATTTGTTACCTTACTCTTCCCAAAGTCACTTAACACCGTTTTGGTTCCATCCTGGCTAATACTTAATAGTTTATTATTTAGGGCAATTACGAGATTTTTATCCATGAAATCCATACTTCCAATAATGGAGTCTTCTTCGAACACACCGGAATCTTCCTTACTTCCTATCGGAATGAACCTGACTCCACACGTTGTCTTAAATCCGGACGCATTTACTTCTCCCACTGCTATGATCCTACAGTCCGGTGAAACCTTTGCATCAATGGCGTAGTTATTAGAGTAATATCTAACCAATATCTCTGTACCATTATTATCAAAAACCTTTACAATGCTCTTACGGCTGCTATCCTTAAAAACTAATACAACATACCCCTTCTCATTTATTGACGCATTTAGTATTTCTCCATCTACACTCTTTGTCCATATCTTGTTTTTATTCCTATAAGCATATACATTCTTGCCTCCTATATCAGCAATTGCCATATACCTTCCATCAGCTTTAACCAGAGGATTAGAAAGTACTTGCGATTCGCTCCATTCCTCCTGCCCATGTATGTTGTAAATTTTAAATCCATCAGCCTTTGCACAGACAAGCCCATCCGCATAAGGTGTAAAAACAGGGTACATGCCCGGTTCAAACTGAATAGAACTTATACTTATCGATGAAGCATCAAGTATTCTATTTTTAACACCGGCAATAAAACTATGAATGCTTGAATCTTTTTGGTTTAAAAGAACTAATAAGCTGATACAAACAGCTAAAATAACAATCAGGATGACTAGTTTTACAAGGTTATTTGAATGTTTATAAGGATTTAACTTAGAATTAGAGCCTAATTCCATCTCTTTTATTTCTTGCAAGGACTTCTTCCTCCTGAGTTGCTTGATAAGATTTTGAATAACCTGTGTTCGGATTTTCATCATAATCAGCTTAACAGATATATTTTATCATAACATGATAAAAATTGCGATACAGACAATATCTTTTCATTTTTGGTGTTCCATCTAATTTTCAAGATACATTTCATAACTCCCCTTCTATCTTCCCCTCACTTCGAAGGGAAGGAAAAGAAAGGCTTCGAAGGAATACTTTTGCTCTCCCTTGATGTGAGGGAGAGATAGAGAGGGAG
>DHFP01000169.1 GCA_002402315.1 Clostridiales bacterium UBA4821 | reverse complement strand
ACAGCCTTGACGGTACACTTGCCCGCGTCAGGAATAAACAACGTCCCGTTTATGGCTTTTACGTGGATCATAATGTGGATGCCATTACTGGATTAATTATTTGTATTGGCGCCGGAGTTTCTCCATTCGTCTCATTTTCTGTTGCTATGCTTGTATTGGTTGGCTATTATTTATTATGCATTTTTACCTATATAAATACATACCTTAACGGGGCCTTTAAAATTTCTTATAGCGGCTTGGGTCCTACGGAGTTGCGCCTGGTCATTATTCTCATTAATAGTCTGTTTTTCTTTCTTCCATCTGATCACTCACCAATAGTTATACTGGGAATAAATATGAAGTTTTTTGACCTTTTTGCTCTTGGAGTGGCGTTGGTGCTCATGGTTCTCTACTTTTATTCTTTCTTTACGGAGAAGAAAGCATACGAAAAAACAGATCCGCCTTTAAATTAACAATCACATTATGAGTGATCAAGATAAAAACGACATTACCCTTCCTGAGTTATCTGGCGAAAAAGGATGGACTGAACTTATAATTCCTGATTCTTACAGTAATGGACGCGCTTTTATTACGGGAGATAGAAACAGTGACCGTTTAAGAGTAAGATACTTTATAAAAGATAGTGATAATTCATTCGTTGCACGTGTTTGGTTTGGGCCTTCGACTGAAGGCCCGGCTGGATCTGTACATGGCGGCAGTATGGCAGCTGTTCTTGATGAAGCGATGGGTGCGTCCGTATGGCTTCTTGGATATACTGCTGTTGCAGCGAAGATATCAGTGAAATACCGGAACATGCTTCCTCTTGGTACAGTCACCACTGTTGAAGCAAAAGTTAAATCGTTTAGCGGGAAAAAAGTAATAACAGAAGGGAAAATATTTAATGAAACAGGTACTGTATTTACAGAATCAGAGGGCTTGTACATTAATATTCCACCTGAAAGGTTTGGAGAAATGATAAAGCACCGGGATGCTTTCCAAAAGTTAAAGAACACTAAAGATAAAAGTGATTGATGTCACGAGGAAGACATAAATTGTTCATTAAAATATTAAGTTTAATGTAATATAAAATACAATAACACATGATACCTGTCAATGCAAAAGCAAGTGGAAAAAGGAGTAAGAACAGACCAAAAAATACTATCTGAGGAACTTCAAACTTTTGTATGAATACACGCAAAAATCAATATAATCTGCAAAGACAAAGGATTCTGGATAAATCTCTTGAATTATTCAGCCAGAGGGGATTTGCACAAACCGCTGTTGCTGATATTGCGAGGGAATCAAACATATCAAAAGGGCTTTTGTACCATTATTTTTCAAGCAAAGAGCAACTTTTTGAGGAAACTCTGACAAGTAGTCTCAACATATTTTTCGAATACCTTGATACCAATAAGGATGGTATACTTACACAGAGAGAATTCGAAGAATTAATTTTAGATGTTTTCAAATCATTAGAGCAAAATTATCTGAACTGGAAGCTTGTTTTTCAATTATTTACCCAGCCTGAGCTATCTGAAAAAACAATCCAGATATTGGAAAAGAATGCATCTGTAACGAAATTTAGAAATATAATTACTGACTACTTTAAGGGAAAAAACCAAATCAATCCTAAGATTAAAACAACTTACTTTATTTCAGTTTTATTAGGCATTTCTGTCAGTTATATCCAGAACCCCATCAAATATCCTCTTAAACAGATAGTTGAATTCATCATAGAAGAATTTATTAAAAATTAACAAAACTTTTACTGAAAAAAATTAAGAGTGCTTTTATGAAAATAAATCACCCAAAATCTATATTATCCATAAAATTAAATGGAAAAACTGTTGATGAAAAAACCAACATCTCCATTCTTTCATTTGTTGTTCAATATCTTTTTCTTTTTTTAATTGGAACAATTATAATAGTTGCGACCGGTGTTGATCCCGTAACAGGGGCAAGTTCCGTTGCAACATGTATGGCAGGCATTGGACCGGGCCTTGGGACCGTAGGGCCAATGAGTAATTACTCCAGTTTACCTGAGGTAGGCAAGGTTGTCCTGAGTCTGCTAATGATTATCGGACGATTAAAAATTATTACAGTCTTTGCAATTTTTACAAGGAGCTTTTGGAAGATCTAATAAGGTTCTGATATTGATGGAGATAATTCATACTTAGAAATATAAGTCTCTTTCAATATAGGTTGCTATAATAACCATTTAACTATCGCTTCACTGTAAACCACATTTGTTACCCCCTGATTATGTGTCAGGTGCTGGGTGGATGATAATAAATACTTTTTTTATATAAAATAGTTATTTTCTANNTTTGAGGTATTATATATAAATATACAGGTATAATCTATAATATACCTGAATTGAGAACTGTCGGGAACATGCTGAATTGGATTTAAGTATAAATTTTAAAAATTTTGGAAAAAATTTTCAGATAGACATTTTGGCCATCAAAATTTCTTTTCCGGAATATTTTTTTTGATTAAATTATTAGATCCATTTCAAGTCAGCCAGGTATTTATTATTGAAACGGGACAAGACTTATTTTACTTGAAGAAATCTTCTGTGTAGCACCCTCGGACTGGTAGACGGGGGGTATACCTGGGGAGGGGTCCCGAAGGATACATCAAAACATTATATTATGACTATATTAAACATTAAAATCAGATTTTTCTTCCATTGCCTGGGAAGGCAAATAAAAAGCTTGTTGCTTCGACTTGGATGTTATTTCTTTTCATCATGGCATTACATCGAAAGTGATAATATTTGTACAACAGGCAAAGTGCTAAAATTAAATAGCTTATACGCATACCAAGAAAATGGTTTTGTTGATATTGTACGGTTAACTAAT
>DHFP01000031.1 GCA_002402315.1 Clostridiales bacterium UBA4821 | reverse complement strand
AAAATATTTAATTCAACTTATATAGCTTAAAATTTCACCCGGAAACTCCGGGTGAAATTTTTGAATAACTTACAATCTTAATTTATCCAGCAAATCTTTAAAATCTTGCGGAATTGGGGTCCTAAACTCCATGTATTCACCGGTATCAGGATGGATAAATCCGAGAACTTCAGCGTGCAGCATTTGACCCTTTGCTTTTATTTTGGGCCTCTTAGGACCATATACCTCATCCCCTACCAGCGGGTGTCCAATATATGCCATGTGTACACGTATCTGATGAGTCCTTCCTGTTTTTAATGAAGCTTTAATCAAGGTGTATCCATTAAGGCTCTCAATTACTTCAAAATGTGTAACAGCGCTTTTGCCTTCTTTGACAACCGCCATTTTCTTTCTCTCATTCTTATGTCTTCCAATTGGTGCATCAATTATACCCTTTTGGTTTTTTATGTTGCCATATGCCAAAGCAATATACCTTCTTGTCATTGTATGATCCTTCAATTGCTGAGAAAGCTTGGTGTGGGCATTATCATTCTTAGCTATAACCAGAACACCTGAAGTATCCTTATCAATTCTATGTACAATACCGGGCCGTATAACCCCGTTTATGCTCGAAAGATGGCCGCATTTATACAGTATCGCATTTACCAGTGTACCCGAATAATTGCCGCATGCAGGATGGACAACCATTCCCTTGGGTTTATTAACAACCGCTACGTGATTATCCTCATAGAGTATCTCTATAGAAATATCTTGAGCGTCAACCTCCAGTTTCTTTGGTTCCGGTATATTGACTTCTACCAGATGGTCTCTTTTTACCTTTAAAGAAGTTTTTGAATTCTGTCCATTGACCTTTATCAAACCATCCTCAATCATTTTCTGTATATGCGACCTTGATAACCTATCTATATTTCTATTTATAAATACATCAAGCCTTGTCCCCTCATCCTCAGACCTGACTATTAACTCAATCTGTTCCACCTTCTCACTCCTCACGCTTACCTTCCTTATCGCCAATGAAAAACACATAATAGGCATATATTGCAGTACCAAGAACTATAGAAGAATCCGCTATATTAAAAACCGGCCAGATTTTAAAATCAAGAAAGTCTATCACATATCCAAGTCTTATCCTATCTATATAGTTTCCGATAGCACCGCCTATTATTAATGCAGCCGATAAATTAACCCATCTATTTTTGCGCTGTTTTGCTATAACGTAAAGCAAAAGTGCAATCATTATAGCAGGCGTCAGGATGAGAAAATAAGCTTTACCGTTTTGGAAAAGTCCAAATGCTGCTCCTGTATTTTGAACGTATGTAAGGTCAAAAAAACCATCTATAACTATAATTGATCCTTGGGACAACCCCTCAACAGCCCATTGTTTTGAATATTGATCCAATGCAATAACTAAAGCTGAAATGATTAAAATAATCATGTGTTGCCTCCTTTGATTGTTTTCAATTCATTTTTACATATTCGAGTTGAATTGTAAAGGATGCAAATGATTATAAGATAGCGTCAATTTTTTGTAGGAAAAATATTTTTCCTACAAAAAATTGACGCTATCTTCCTCCTATAATTTTTTGCTTTTTTTCTTTTCTTGATACCAATAATAATGTAAGATTATTTTTACATCCTTTCAGGTCTATTCCGGCAATGATAGACCTTATTTTTTAACTCCATATCCCACCTCCTTCTTCTTTTTAAGCTCTATTCACTTTTTATACCCATATTTCCCTTACGATGTAATTGTTTTTTTTTAGAATGCACATAGGATAATATGGTTTTCAATTCCCCTCCAATGAGAAGAAATGCTGGAATCAGAATGAGCAATACTAACCCTTGAAGGCTGGCTGCAAGCTTAGCTGCGTACCCTCCATATGGAATCTTATATGCCAATGTTCCAATCAACTGCCTTCCAGATACTAATTTTTCATCAACTACGCTGTTGGCATCCCCTTTAGTTCTGAATTTCATCTGTTTATTATCATTTAATACTTCAATTACTCTATGAGTCACCAGAAATTTCTTGTCCATATTATAAGTAATTACATCTCCGACTTTAACTTCCTCCGGTTTTATACTCCTAACAATAATCAGGTCTCCAGCCTGCATTACCGGACTCATACTGCCTGACAGGACAGTCATAGGCATATATCCCAAAAATGATGGTATTTCATCCGGGTTGCTTTTTGCTTTAATTATCAAGAATATGGACATTGCAATTATAATTGTTAGTATTACAGCAGTTACGTAACTGCAGCATTTTAATAATTTCTTTCTGTTCATTTATATCCTCGTTCCTTAGTTTATTTCTAATTATATTGTAAACTAAGCTAATGGTAATATTTGTAATATTATGTGTCCAAGCTGTAAAAACTTTTCTTCATTTAATATCATGGTTGTCCAAATTGATAACAAAAACCATACAAATACCTCTTTTTTGACAACATCAAAAATAATGTACGGAAGGAAATTGGTAAATGCGTAGCTATGCGTCGACAAACACCTATTTATGCTCCCCTTCTATCTTCCCCTCACTTCGAAGGGAAGGAAAAGAAAGGCTTTGAAGGAATACTTTTGCTCTCCCTTGATGTGAGGGAGAGATAGAGAGGGAGCTTAAAATGCAGTAAATAAGTACATTTTTCATTATTAACTATTGCCACTAATTCAAAAGCGTAGTATATTAGAGAGAAGGTTAATAATAATTTTAAATAGTTGCTGCAGCATTTGTAGCCTAATGGAAGTAATAATTCTAACTACAAAAAATTATAAGGAGTGTGAATCATCTTTTATGGTTCAACATGGAAAACAAACTGTAAAACAGAAAATAACAGATTCAGAATTGAAGAAAAAATTTGGCAAATTTAAATGGGAAGTCAAACAACTGATGAACATATCCTCTGGTATAAAAGGTAGTCTAGCCTTTGACAAAAAACAAAAAGAACTCCTCTTAGTTCCTATAAATAAGTATATTGAATATATATACTCGTTTATTTTAAGAGGTAGAATTCCGCTAATGATTGAAGTAAAACGCATGGAATTACAAGAAATATTAAAAAAAGCTCTTAGCGATACTTCTCTCATTGATTCACCTTGGTTTCTAAAGAAATAGAATAAATATATTCATACATAGGCCTAAATTGGCCTTTTTTCTTCTATCCTAAAATTAAAAAAAATAGAAGCCACTCAGAGCAGTATATAAATACTTCAAGTGGCTTTTAATATAAAGTCATTTACAATTTACTTTCAACTAACCTTTAATTCCAGCCTCAACTTATCAGCAATCATTGCAATAAATTCTGAATTGGTCGGCTTTCCCTTTCCAACATTTATTGTATATTTAAACAGGGCGTCTATGGTTTCGACCTGTCCCCTGCTCCATGCAACTTCTATGGCATGCCTGATTGCCCTCTCAACCCTGCTCGGAGTTGTATTATAGGCCTTAGCAATGGATGGATATAATTGCTTGGTAATTGAGTTAATCATATCAATATCCTTCACCACCATCATTATAGCATCTCTCAGGTATTGATACCCCTTTATATGAGCAGGAACACCAATCTCATGTATAATATTTGTAACCTCAGCCTCTAGACTCTTGGATGAAGTATTGACATATTGTTGTTTAGCTTCTGTAACCTGGTCTGTTCTAATCATAGTTATCTTATTGAAATTCCTTAATTCTCTGATTCTATTAATAAGTATATCCATATCGAAGGGCTTTACTATATAATACTCTGCACCAAGGGCAAGCGCTCTTTGGGTTATTTTATCCTGTCCAACTGCAGTTAGCATTATACACAATGGTTTTTTTGCTATTTGAGAATTATTTAGTTTTTCAAGGACACCCAATCCATCAAGATGCGGCATAATAATATCAAGTATTGCAACATCAGGTTTCTGTGCTAGTATCATCTCAATGGCTTCAACTCCATCTTTTGCTACTCCAATAACTTCAATATCATTCTGTGATTTCAGGTACTCTGACAAAATTTCGCCGAATTCTTTGTTATCATCAGCTATCATTACACTAATCTTATTTTGAGACATTTTTTTCCCCCTCTGCCTTTGTAATTTTTTGTACAAAATTATTATAATTGGAATTCGACAAATGTTCAAGCATTATTTGTAAATTTTTTTCAAATTTGTTAATTAACATTACTCAATATTGTTGAAATCATGCAATCAACCATCCTTATTTCTGGTAATTCACAGTTATTAGCTGCTGGCCATTGGTAAAAACTTAAGAAAACTTATAAAGTTAATTAAATTATTTATATTTTATCATTGAATTACCTGATTGGCTATTGAAAATTTATAACATCTCCCAATCCGGTACCGGTCTCTTTGGCTCTCCAGGGAGGCAGCTCAATTACTCTGTCTGCTCTGAAATAAATCCCGGAGATTCTCCAGGGTTTGATATTTTCAATTATTTTTACTGCAACATTCTCTTTATCTATGAATATTGCGCATATAGGAAAACGCATGAACAACATATGAATACTTCTGCATCCGGTTATAAGCAAGCCCTCATCTGCTCCCAGGCTTTTGCGCCCTAACAAGCCCTTTATCCTTGTATACAGCGTGTCCGCTAAACCGCAGTTTTCACAAACAACCTTGTTCTTAGTCTGATTTATAACCTTCAAATAAAACTCCCCCCAATCTGAATAATAGAAAACACTATAAATGTAAAAAACATAAACGGGGCTAAATAAATATTACTTTTTTTCTTCACTTTCATAAATAAATAAGCTAACAGAAACGAGAAAAATAAGAAGATTATCATCTGCTCTTTGAACATGGGCCCCAATGCTGCTATCAGTTTAATATCTCCCCCGCCAATACTGAACCCTTCTTGGTCTTGGTCAGTATTATCTTCCTTTACAAAAAATGACTCTATCAGTACTAATACAAGAAGTACACCACATGCAATAATATATTTCATCTTAAAGTTCAGTGGAACTAGAAGACCGGAGATGATTGAAACAAACAGGATAATATAGTCAATAATCTTTATTTTCTCAGATGAAAGACTATCCACAATGAAACTGATTATAAATATTGGAACACTTGCAAAGAAAATATAAAAGATGAAGTCTATAAAAACTCCATCATTTATAAAGAAATACACGCTGCTAAGGATAAACACAAATACAACAGAAAGGTCGGGAATAATTCTTTGTTTGTAATCCTTATAAGCTATGAAAAACAGAACAACTATGGTTGCGAATACAATTATATGATTCATAATCATGCTAACACACATTCCTTTTCGCCCTATTGATCCGCCCTCTTTAAAGAAGCTCCTCCATACTTGAACGCATAAAATGACCTGTCAGGCTCTTTGCTGAATGCCGATTTAATGGGTATACCTTCTACCAAGCAAAAGAAAGTAACATCCTTTACAGAATTAATAAACCTTTGTTCATCAAATTCTCCAATATGAATATTGTAATTATAGTGGCTTTCCTTATATTGGTTTACAAAGCTTTGAAGAGTATTTCTTACAGAATTCGCCAATTCCCGGTTTTTTGTAGCTTCATCTATGTGTGAATATGTAGGATCTACACTTGTATCAATAACTGAAAAATAATGCCTGTTACTCTCTTTAAATCTCTCTTTCATATCGTCTTGATCTACGTCTCCATCTCCATCTACGTCTTCAGTTTCGTCTATAAGAACATAGCATTTATCACTCAATGTTAAATAAATGGTTTTATTCGTAACTGAATCTCTAAAAAACATTCTATATGTATACCATTTGTCATCATAATAATCTTCCAATTTAACATTATCTGGATTTTCTTCTTCATATGTTGAAAGAAACATTGTATCATACTGAATTATGGCTTTAAGCGGAACATATCTTTTAAAAGCCATGACTTTTGCGTTATCTTCCATTTTAACTTGAAAATTTCTAAAAAGTACATCGTAGAATACTTTCGTAAATCTTCGTTTATCAACTAAAAGCTGTTTATCCATCGTATAACCGAGACTAATTATTGCAAGATTATCCATATTATCACCCAATGCAAAACCAAAATCCGCTCCATCAGTGTTGTATTGGGATACATCATTAGATAACTCAATTGTAGCCATGGCAGTAGATGCAGCGATTTCTACCGCCTTTGAATATCTGGCCTTCTGCATACTGATAACATAGTTATTCAGTTCGGTAAATTGTATAACCAATAAACTGACAAATGATGTAATGAGAACCAGTAGTATCGGGTATACAGAGCCCCCTCCCCTACTATTCCATAATTTTTTAATCATACTAACTCCTCATTTCAAAGGAAACTGGTTTAATCTCAGTTAATTTGCTAAGTTAAACCATTTACATTAAGCTGCTCTATTATAATTTCTGTAATATTATGATTGCCATCCCTGTTCATAGTTAACCGGAATCTTTCTGCTAAGTTAATAACATTTTCAGGTAGCGCAGTTTCGGGATCATATTGAACAGTTGCATAATCGTTCTTCCAATGTTCTGTATAATTCGAGGGATCAGCAGGGTCTGGATAATACAAGGTTTTCACTTTAATTTCTGTAATTCCAGGCTTTCCACTATATCTATTTATAATATTTATAGCTTCAACTCCCCGTATATAACCATCTGAACAAATCATGCCCGAAGCAATGGATTGCATTTTGAAGTGGCTTTTTCCCGAACCACCTCTGCTAAATAGAAATCCCCTCGACATGATTTCAGCAAACAATGACGGTTTTCTGGATTCGGCATATATCTTTATTATGTCTCCAACTTTTAGAGGCTCATTTAGAATTTCATCAAGAGTAAACCATTTTTCATATTGATTATATTCATTTTGTTTTTCCAAAGTAATCATTACTTCAAACATTCCATATTTATTTATCTCACCTAAAAAACGTTCATATTCCTCTGTCTTCAAAATTCCTTTCGTACGTATTATTTCAACTTCTTTTCTTACAATACTGTCAACAATTTCTTGAGTCTTGAAAAAAGTATGCATTGAGGTATATGACACTATAAAATATATTACGAATGCCACAAAGAACATGAACATCATTATATCAGCCAGCTGGCCTCTTGTATTTTTAAGTTTTCTACATAATATCATATTTACTCACACCTACTATATATTAGGCCGATTAATGTATTTTAGAAAAAGTGGATACTGATTCTTGATTCAGTATCTCTGAATATCAAATTTTCAGTATCCACTCATACAATAATGCTATGCTATTTCATTTACGTAATTATTCTTATTTTTTAACTTTAAGTTTCTTTGATTATTGTTCCACATATGTAATTGTATTAAGCGAATCATCAGCATAAAGGGTAGTTGCTGTAATCATGTAATTTCCTGCCCTATCAACTTTAAGATCCATAGAATATGTAGTCTCCTGGTAATATGTATTAGTAGCAGAACCTATAAATGTCTGTTGAGTTTGAAGAATACCTGCAGAGTTTCTACTCTGCCAGTTAACTGTAACATATGGTTTTGTTGTTTGAGCCATTTTAGCAACCTCTGCATTATAGTTTATTGCATTTATTACTGTTTGACCAGGTACAATATCTCCTACATTACCAAACTGCGCACCCTTTGCTGTAGAACTAAGCTGATCAACCTGTCCACCAGCAGAGTCTGATAAGCCTTTACTCTTATCAAACATCGGCATAACATATCTTACTATTCCCAGTACCGCTAGAATGATGAGTATTACTACTACAAGTATCTCACCAATCTGTCCTCTTTTGTTTTTAAGCACCTTTTTGAAACTCTTTAACATATTAATTCCTCCCTTTTTTATTTTATTTTATTTTATTTTATAAGTCAAAGTCACTCATTATATTCTGGAACGGTGTAAACGAGTAGATACATATTTGAGCAAGTACAAAAAGTATTATCAGTATACCCACCAACTCCTTTTGCTTTAGTTTATTTTGTTCCCTAATCTTTCTGAATTCTTTGTTACTGTTCCGCTGGTTTTCCAAATTCTCAATTGTCATTCTCAAATCGGATTCTGCCGCCTGTTGGAGCGCTTTCATAAGGTATCTGAGTTCCTTATGCGATATCCTTGCGATGATTGACTCAAATGCTTTTCCATGACCGTTTTTCACATCAAAGTAATTAAATCGGATTTCGTCAATATACTTTTTGAAATACTTACTGTTGTCCGATAAAACGTTTAGTATTTCTTCAACTTTGATTGGCTCAAGTTTACCAACCATTATGGCTATTACCTCAAGCTGAAGGTATTCATTGTATATATAATACTTGACAAGGAAGCTTCTAATAAATAGAAAAGCTTCAGGTATAAAGAATGCACCGACAACCAGTATTATAACTCCAACTACATCGAAATTCTGCACTTTATCATATTCAATTAACTTTTTATACAGCCTCCGGGCTAAATCCTCCGGCTCTTCATCTTCAGTAGTTAAATTATTGGTATGTAAAAATGTTGCTATTTTACTGGCAGCTGTTGCTTCATTTTTTTTCAATTCCTCAATGTTGAAGCTGATTCTTACCTTTTCAAAAATTTCTCTTTCCTTTTTTTTCTGTTCTTCTTTTTTCTGTTTTTCCTTTCTCCTTTCCTCAGCAGATTTATCCTCTTTTGAATTTTCAGAAGCAAATAGTAATGACGATTTATTGCTCATGTCCTCAGCTATTTCTTTTGACTTATGATATATATTCGTCTGCGATACTACAAGAATTAAAATTGTTACAATAATAGCAAATAAAAATTTAAAATTAAATAAATCCTCAACGCTTATATGTAAAACAGCCTTATTTATAAGTTTATTGTAATAAGCGTAAGCCTTGGAGTTTTCACGAGGATAGATATATTTAAAAATGTTTTTATAGAGATAAGTTTCTTTAAACCTTTTTTTTACAAGGTATTTCCTTTTTGCCTGTGAAACCTGTACATTTGGTATGGTAATACACCTTCTTTATGCTAGATTTTTTCAAACATATCTAGTATAAAATAACATACTATACATGTAATTATAACTCCTGCTAAAGCATTGCTTGCCTCGATAGTTTTATAATACTCAGCAATCTCTGAGCTTATTGATGAAGTTGCATTTCTCATTAAAAATGCCATTACAGGAGAAGCCAACACAAATATCTTATATAATTGAAACAAAAGCCTGTTAGATTCCTTAATCAATATTTCCTGTGAAATAATTCCGTTTAGGTTCTGAAATTGTTCTGATAATGCTCCCTCTTTATCTCCCTTTTTAACTGCAATCTCCATAAGTGTTAACACAATTTTAAACCACTGGTTTTTTACCCTGTTTTTCAAGAACGTTATCGATTCTTCGAGGTTGTCCGACTCAGCTAATCTTGCAAATTCTTTTTTAATATTCCTTGGCATATCTTCATACGAATGAAGAATGGCCAGTTTGAGTCTCTTCTTGTTGTCATATGCAATTTTTAGATCATTCAATGCCTCAGGTAATTGTTTTGCCAGGGTAAGTTCTTTTAGCTCTCCATAAAAGCTTAATGCTATATAAATAATTAAAACAATAATCACTATGTAAAGTAAATATAAGTACCAGGCAGTACCTCCTAAAAACAATACCATTGCTGCAAACATTGCTGCTGCAAAAACTATAGTAGATATAATCATCAATAATGCATTTCTATAGTTTACTCTTGCATCGTAAGAGTTGAAATAGGATAGTCTGTAGGAAACCATCTTAACTAATCTTTCAATAAACTTAATCTCAAACAGCTTGTCTATATACTTGTTTAAAAAACTTGTTTTCAAATAAATATATTTGGGCTTGGAAAGCTTCTTAACCTTGGCTTTTTCAATGATGTCAAATATAAAGTAAGCTATCGTCAACAATACTATGAAGCCAAATAATATTGCTAAAAATTGTTCCGATGTTAATCCTTGCGGCATAATTTTTACCTCACAATTGCGTTTTTATTCTTTCTAATATACGCCTGTTTATATCTTCTATCTCTTCACCTGTAACACCATACTTAATCAGCTTCTCAGTCAATCCTTCCGAGATAGTATTCCTGCAAACAAACTTGCCGCCAGACCTTTCAATTAAGTACCTTGGCCTAAAGTTTGAAGTTACACACGATTCACCTGATGTATCAGCAATGGGTTCGATTTCTGCAATAACATCCATAAACCTTCTACCTTGACTGTCGTGATTCATCTGCAACACTACATTTACTGCCTCAACAACATCGGCCTGAGCTACCATTTCATTGTGATAGAATCCTGATTTTAGAAGCAAGTTTCTGAGGTTAATGATGCAAGCTTTTGGATTTTCACTGTGGAATGTCCCCATTGAACCTCTACACAAACGAAGCATAACGTTTATTAGCAAGGTTGCTTCTTCCGAGTTTGTTATCTCACCAAGTATGATGACATCCCTGGCTTGCTTTAACATGAATTCGAATGCGATTGATATATGTTTGCCGGGTACTGCTTGCGCTTCTATTACATTTTTGCTTGGGTGCCTGGTTTTAAGCCTCAACTCAAGGTTCTCTTCTATTGTACCAATTGACCTTGAACCCGGTACAAAGTGAATCAATGTCATCAGCGTAGTTGACTTACCATCACCCATACCACCGGCTATGATCATATTTGCCCTACCTTTTATGAGTACTTTAAGTAAATCTTTCATAAGTTCATCTATTGTGCCAAGCTTTATCATTTTATCAACATTGAAGTTGCCAAGGTTAAATCTTCTTAAGTTTAATGTCGGTTCACTGTAGAAAGGCTGCAGTGAACATGTTATACGTGAACCGTCATATCTCTGGCATATAACACCCGGGTTGCTCGGGCTTAAGTCAAATTTTGAGTTGAAGCTTACTGCATTTTTACAAACGTTATTAAGAACATTATTATCAGGATATTCCAAGAACTCAAGCCAAATCTTACTGCCCTTATGCTGAATCCATATATACTGAAATCCGTTTACGCCGATTTCATTTATATCCATGAACTCTAATCTATCAATAATTGAAAGCCCATACAGTTCAGCATATATAATATTTGCTATTACATTAATCTTTTCAATATAATCCAGGATTATGTTTTGTTCCCTCTTTTCAATTTCAACAATCTCCTCAAAGGCCTTTTTAGAAAAAATATTATCTCCCCTGTCGGAAAAGTCAATTATACCAAATCTATCATTATATTTATCAATCAATTTAGATATATCGTACCGTAAGGATAATATGTGAAATTGATAGTAGTATGGAAGCTTTTGCACTTCTTCAAAGTTAATAATATAACTTACGTTCTCTTGATTGATATTTAATTCGGTAGTCAGCACTTTAATAATTCTATTAATTACAAAGTTCTTGGCATTCTCGTCTCCTGAAACAGCCTGTCTAATCATTTCTGAAAGAAGCACCCTTTTGCGTGCAATCTTCTCATCCTTCTGGTCGATGTTCAGACGTTCATCTACCAGCTTCTGTTGAATAGTCTCCATTATGCTTTCAAGAGAATACTTATCCATCAATTTTTTATCAACTATAGCTTCCAATGTATTTCCCCCTCCAGCTTATCATTAGTTTTACCAGAACAGCCCTTTTTTCTTGGGAGCGGCTGCGGAATCGACTACATTCTTTTTTACTACGTATTCACTCTTCAACTGAAACTGCAATGTTTCAGCCAGGTAATTCATGAAAATTTTCATATCCTCTATATAACCGTCATTTTCATTTAGCAGGTATCTATCCAACAGCCTGTCATTATATGCTTCCATCAGCTTGTCTGAATGTCTGAGGGTAAATACCGGAATATTTATCTTATATTCGTTTATAATATGGTTTTTATTGAACTTACGGGCTTCCCAGTATTTATTCATGAGCACTACAGACTTGTCAGCATTATACTCCTTACTTCTGCTATATTTCTCAAATATTAAGAAGTTTTGCTTAGCCAATAGAACATTTAGATATCTTTCATATGTTTTACCTTTCTCTGCTAAAAAGTTAGCCATCTTTCTTGTCGGAGAATCAACTATAACAACGTCAAACAATGAATCTGCTATATTGAATATTCTGTTATAGTTGATGTCATCCATTTCAAACCTGTTATATTGCGATATTTTGGACCCGGTTAGTATATAAAAGTTTCCTAGTTCTATAGCTATATCTTTAAAATGTTTTTCGGTGATTTTATTGCTGTTAAGTAAATCAAGCACGTCATCCAAGCCTCTGTCAGTCTCTATACCAAGTATCTGGTCTATATCCGAGTAAATGTAGCTTGCATCTATAAGTAAGACTGAAAAGTCAGTTGCTTGCGAGAGCAATACCCCCAAGGCTATCGAAAATGTTGACGTACCGCTTGCCTTTCTAATATTGTTTACTGAAATTAGCATTTGTAGGTTCCTCTCCTTGTAAAATTATAGTGTTGCTAAAGCAATATACCTGATAAACTACCGTCCGGTTGGCTGAGTATTGGTTGTTGTACCATTTGACGTATTTGCATTAGCAGGACTTGCTATATTTCCTGCTTTGTTAGCAGCCGGTCTTTTGGGTAGTACTGTTCCGTCTCCCGAAACCATATCTTCATAAGGGCTGTAGAATGTGATTTTGCTTGGCGGCTGACTTTCTGATACATACTCTCTTGTCATGAACTTTCCATAAGTCATTGCATGCATGACTCTCTTATGTTCTTTTTCAGTAACCCTTATCGTAATTCTATAATCGCTTGTTTCAGTAAGCGCCGGATTATTCTTCAATGTCAGATGTGCAGCTGTAGATGGTAGAAGATTTTCCTGTTCTCCGCCTTTCAATATGGGTTGAGGCAGCGGTCTCTTAGGCTGTATTTCAACATTATCACCTTTATTAGAACTTTCGTTAGAACTACCTTGAACCTCTTTTAGATCACGAATTACTGCCTTGGGGAGTACTACATCATACTGCCCTTGGCCTTTCTCTACAAGTATGTCTACCAGCGAACCCTTTTTAACCGATCCGTTTACAAAGTTATACTTTGGGATATCAATAGTAATTAACCTGTGACTCGTCTGCAGTTCCTTCTCATTTTCTATTTCCTCCGGAGTTAAAAATTTTTCTTTATTTTTATCATTTAACTCCGCATTTGAATCCAGTCTATCACTAGTAATTTGCTCGTTCTTATAAATATTCGTTTTTACAGTTTTACCCACTACCTCATCTCTTACTGTCATAAAATTATCCATCAAGTTGTTTTGCGGTACATCTTTATATTCGACCATATCATCGGTAATTTTTGTTCCCATTGATATTTGGTCTTTGGCTACAATTACTTTTTTCAAATTCTGTTTTGCCACAGCTTGTTGGGCCAGATGTTCCTCCTTTTGGGGTATAATTGCTTTTACAGTTGCAAAATATGTAACTCCGACAATAAACAATACACCAATTAATAATATTATAATTGCTTTTATTCTTTGAAAATCCATATTAACCCCCCTTTAATAATTTATCTTAGGTTTCCCTTATATACTGCATTTGTAATTTTTTACACAATACAACACAATCTCTATATTTATATTATACATTACTGCGAGAATACTTTCAATTGTCATAATGCATAAAAAAAAACATATATTTTGTGTATTTTGACATGTAATTTAAAAATAAGACAAAAATCTATAATCTGAATATAAATTAGACAAGTAACAATAAATCCTTTGCTTCTTCGATATCTGGAATTTATAGATAAATATAAACAGATAGACTAAAAATCTATACTTCGAAGTCTGGCAGTTCTACTTCCTCCAATTGATACGGAATAAACGAATCTTTGCTTTCAAAGGTTACTCTCAAGACCTTACCGCTATTATTAAAGATAACATCAATATTATCTATTATGTTTATGTTTATCCTTTTGAATATTTCAACATCTAATGAATGTAATACCGACTCAACGTATTGCAACGGATTGTGTTCAGATTTAGCTTCTATTACTGCTGTAATTTTACTTAATTTCTCAGCTCCGTAGAGCTTAACTTTAACAACTCCGATTTCATTTGAATCATCTGTGGCGAATAGCAAATCCCTTTCAAATAATATATCTTCTTTACTCATCTTTAAATTTCTCCTATCGAAGTCGTTTTTATTATTTTATTAATTCCTGATCCACTCCAATTGATTCACCTAAAATCTTGTAAATATCGGAAACCATGCTATCGAAGCGGTACTCCGCTTCGAAATATTTACTTATCTCCGGATTAGCTATAAGTATACTGTACAACTGTTGGAGCTGGTCAAGTTTTTCCTTCTCCGGTTCTTTTCCTGCTAACTGCCCGGTCTGAAGTTCAAACTGCTTCTTTTTAAAATCTGTGATCATTTCCTTACTTTTTGAGCTGCTGAAAACAGTATTTTTTATCCTTTTAAGCTCCCTGAGCTCTTGGCTTTCTCTAAACGCTCTAGCAAGCTCATGTGCTTTATCGTATACGTTCATACGTAACCCCCTGCGGAATTCATTTCTTAAAATTTATGACCTTTTTCATTATAATTCCCCTAAAATCTAATGTCAAGTGTGTTACTGGTTCATGGGTGCATAAACTAAATGTGAAGAAATAATTGTAAAAAAGCTGAAGGATAAACATAAGTTAAGCACTGATCCAACTCCCTAACTCCTATCCTCTTCCCCTCACTTCAAGGGGAAGAGGGATTAGAAGGTCTTCGAAGAGCAACTTTTGCTCTCCCTTGAAGTGAGGGAGAGATAGAGAGGGAGCTAACTTCAGAGAATTTACTAAAATTTTCTTCACTTAAATTAAATGCACCCCTGGTTCATAAATACTTTAATCATTTTTATTATTACCGGTCCTATTAAGACGGTAAATATTGTTGGGAATATGAAGAACACCATTGGAAGAAGCATCTTTATCGGCGCCTTCATAGCCTTTTCCTGAGCACGCTGACGCCTTTTTTGCCTCATCTGCTCAGACTGTATCCTTAAAACATTACCTATACTTACACCTAATTGTTCAGCTTGAATTATTGACCCGACAAAAGTAGTCAGATCAGGTAAGCCTACCCTGTTGCTCATCTCTTTTAAAGCTTCTTTCTTAGGCTTTCCCATCTTCATTTCCTGCAGAACCCGGCCAAATTCTTTAGCAATTTGACCAGGCATCTTGTCCACAACCTTTGCAAGTGCACCATCAAACCCTAGCCCTGCTTCTACACTGACTGTTAAGAAATCTATTACGTCCGGAAGAAACTTCAGTATTTCCTTCTTTCTATCCTGAACTTTTTTTGTGAGAAAGAGATTGGGAAGTAAAAAACCTAACAATACTTGTATGAGTATCAGAAATATTGTCTTACGTGGGTCAAATCCTTTAACCAGTCCCAGAAATAATGTCAGCGAAGGCAATACTACAATCAATAATGCTTGCAAGTTTGTCCATTCTTTTATAGTAAAGTTGAAAGGCTGCCCGGCCATTATTATCTTTTTCTCAAAATTATTTATCATTTCTTTGGGGGTAATTCTTAATAGGCCTTTGGCCAAGTCTTCAACTAAAGGCTTAAGTATTCTTTTATAAAGAGGCTGATTTAATTCCTCTTCAAAATGATATGAATTCTTCTTCCTGGCAATTTTCTTCAACCGGCTCTTCACAGACAGATTTTCCTTCTGAGAGAAGCTTAGAATAATATATACTAATAAAAATACAGTTGTAAAAAGTAGTATAAATAGAACTGGTTTCATAAGTCCACCCCCAGATTTGTGTATTATACTTCAATTTTTACAATCCTTCTGATAAAGTAAATGCCCATTAATTCCATGCCTACTGATAACCCAACCATTATAAGTCCAATTGTGTTTGTAAATAGAAGTTTAATATGGTCGGGGTTTATTAGATAAAGCACAACTCCCAAGGCCGGTGGCAGTATTGATATTATTATTCCGGAGATCCTGCCTTGAGCTGTTATAGCTTTTATTTCTCCCTTGATTTTGACCCTCTCTCTTATAGTCGAAGAGATATTATCCAGCACCTCAGCCAGATTTCCACCTACCTGTCTCTGGATTAGTACAGCCGTAATAACCAATTCCAAATCGTCACTTTTAACTCTCTTTAATAGATTGTCCAAGGCTTCCTCAGTTGTAAATCCAAGGTTTATTTCTTTTTGCAATAATGTAAACTCTTGCGCTATCGGCCCGGTCATTTCTTGGGCAACTATATCAATTGCCTGAAAAAAGCTATATCCTGCTTTCAGTGAATTTGAAATTAAAACTATTGCATCTCCCAGGGAATCGTTTAACTGTTTAATTCTATTTTTTATTCTTGAACCAACATAAATTGACGGACCAATCCACCCTATAGAACCAAGTATCAGAATAAGTACAAGCTGCTTACCGGATATGTAACCAAGAAACATAAAACTAAAAGCCAGCAAAATCCTGAGTGTAATGAATTCCTCCGCTTTCAGTGGAATATGGGCTTTAACCAGACTGTATTGGGTTTTTTCCCTATACCCGTCCAACACCTTCATTTCCCTGACAGTTCTCGAAAGTATACTTAAAATATTCTTAATTTTAAACTCAGATTTTCTTTTTTTCTCATTGTAACTTTTCTCATCTATATATTTTTTAAGTCTCAAAATTGACTTCTGCTTGTTTATAGAAATTGATATTATTAAGTAAAATATTGCCAGCAATGTTATGAAGCATAGAAAAAATATACCCTCTTTCATTTGTTACCACCACCATTCTCAGACACTAAATATATCATTAGGCAAGTAGACTCCTGAACCATCAAATTTCTCCATGAATTTTGGCTTGATTCCTGTTGGTACTATGTCACCAATTATTCTGCCTCTCTCATCCTTACCCTTTGCTTTAAAAACAAATATATCCTGCAGGGTTATGACCTCTCCTTCCATTCCAACTACCTCAGTTATATGCGTTATTCTTCTGGTACCGTCTTTCAGCCTGGACTGCTGAACGATTAAATCTACTGCAGAGGCTATCTGTTCTCTTATGGCTTTTACAGGCAGTTCCATACCCGCCATAAGAACCATGGTCTCAAGCCTGGCCAGCATATCTCTCGGGCTGTTGGCATGTCCGGTTGTAAGTGAGCCATCGTGACCGGTGTTCATAGCCTGGAGCATATCGAGCGCCTCTCCGCTTCTTACCTCACCGACTACTATCCTATCAGGCCTCATTCTTAAGGAGTTTCTTACAAGATCCCTGATGGAAATGGCTCCTTTCCCTTCAATATTAGGAGGCCTTGTCTCCAATCTGACTATATGGTCCTGTCCTAATTGAAGCTCGGCAGCATCTTCTATTGTTACAATTCTCTCGTCCTCAGGAATGAATGAAGATAGCACGTTTAGTGTAGTTGTCTTACCGCTGCCGGTTCCACCCGATACAACTATATTTAGTCTTGCTTCAACACACGCTTTCAGAAACATAGCTATACTTGGTGTTATTGTTCCGAAATTAATCAGATCCTTGATAGTCAGGGGCTTTTCAGAAAACTTACGGATTGTTATTGTTGGGCCATTTAGGGCCAAAGGGGGTATAATTGCATTTACCCTCGAACCGTTTGGCAATCTTGCGTCAACCATCGGCGAACTCTCATCAATCCTTCTTCCAAGCGGAGCAACAATCTTCTCTATTACGTGCATAATATGCTGATCATCCCTAAATGTTATGTTTGAAAGGATCAGCTTACCATTTTGCTCTACATATACTTGATTAGGACCATTAACCATAATTTCAGAAACTGCAGGGTCATTTATCAGTGGATTAATGGGTCCAAAACCAATTGTCTCATCAATGATTTCTGAGATTATCTTCTGCTTCTCGCTTTTTGATAAATACGTGCTTTCATCTTCAAGAATTGACTCAACAAGGCTTACTATATGAGCCTCTAACCCGTCTTCATCATCTTCACTCTTTTTAAGATTCTTAATGTCATCAACAATTTTTGCATGGATCTTTTTTTTAATATCCTTATACGGGTCTTCATGGACCTGAACCTTTTTCAGTTTTTGAGGTTTTTGTTCTTCTTCATAATCCTTCTCTTTTTGTAATCTCTCAAGAAGTGACATATTTATACACCTCACAGACTAAATAACTTTAGAAAACCTGCTTTTTCCTTTACTTGTACCTCTTCTTTCTTTTCTTCTGTCAATTCTTTTGACATTGCCATTATACTTTTCGCAACCTTGGTTTCAGCTCTTGTAATAACAAATGGGAAACCTTTGTTAGCAGAAGAAATAACCGTCTGGCTATCTTCGGGTATATACGACCAAATAGGATACTTTAAGGTATCCTCAAAATCTTTATATTTTATACCGAACTGTTCGGATGCTTTGTTTAACACTATGTTAATCTTGTTGTTTGAATAATGTAATGACTCCATTATGTCCAGACCTGATTTAATGTTTTTAATTGTTGGTAAATCCAGCGTAGATATACATAGAATCTTATCAGACAAATCAAGAGCGCTTAGAACTGTTTCATTGAAGATGTTGGAAGTATCTACCACTATATAATGGAACCTTCCTCTTAAGCTGTTAATTATTTTTGTAACATGTGCCGGGGTTATGTATTCTGCATATTCGGGTTTAACCGGTGCCGGCAGCACCTTTATTCCTGAGAAATGTGTCACCATATAGTCCTCTATGCTACTTGAATCTACCTGGTTTATTTCTTTTATCAAATCTGAAATTGTGCTTCTTAATGAAACATTCAGCATTATTGCCACATCTCCGAATTGGAGGTCCAGATCAACCAACGCTACCTTCTTTCTTGTTAATCTTGCAATACTTACTGCCAGATTAGACGCAATTGTAGTTTTTCCAACACCACCTTTGGTACTGAATACTGAAATAACCTTCGATATAATTTCTTCTTTCTTTTTAGGTGCACTTATCCCTTCTTTTCTTTTCTGCTCAATGCTGTAGATTTTCATTATGGTCTGAACCAAGTCTTCTTCTGAAAACGGCTTTACTATAAAGTCCCTGGCTCCTGCTGACATTGCCTTTTTCAAATATTCCTGCTCGCCCTGAACTGATACCATTATTACTGCAGTATCCGGTATCTGGATTGAAATTTCTTCAGTTGCCTTTATGCCGTCTTTTATTGGCATATTTATATCCATCAAGACTATATCCGGCCTTGATTCTTTCACAATAAAAACTGCTTCTTCACCGTTCTCAGCTTCACCAATAACCTCTATATTCTTTTCGAAGGACAGCAGTTTCTTAATATTCTCCCTGGTTTCTTTTATATCATCTGCAATGACTACCTTGATTCTTTCCATATTTTCTTCCTCCAGCCTGTATTATTTAGGAAATATAACTGCACCCTTATCTCCGGTTATTTCTTTTCTTATAACTCCGCCGGTCTGGACGTTTTGCGCATCGCCCACCGGTCTTAATGCCAGCCTCAAAACCCCTGCCTCGGATGAATAAACCAGTTTTTCAGTATCTTGTGTATCTATAGCCAGTGTTACTGTTTTAGGTATCTCCTTCTTACTCTCACCTTCCGGTATGTGGTTATCCTGCCCGATGCCTAAAACCATAACGTTTTGCAATACTACTTTTGTAATCTTGGGATATACTACCTTTCTATCTGCTTCAGTGATATCTTCTTTCTCAAATGTTCCTATAATATCAACATAGTCTCCGGGTCTTATGAAGTTAGCAACTACACTTGCTTCATTTACATTAATACTTACTGCTCTTTTTCCATCTGGAATTGAATAAGATAAATTCATCTTCGCCTCATCTGCCAGTCTATCTTTGAGTAATTGTTCACCCTCCAATACCGGGTCTTTTACTCTTTTTCCTACTATTTCTGCTTTATTTTGAAATGCTCCTGGAAGAACATATTTTTTATCGATTTGAATTTCCTTAACATCCGCAGCCGAAATCATTGCCCGGGACGGTATTGTTTTTGCTGCTGCATATACTATTACTAAATCTGTTGGCTTTGCAGTTTTAGTCATTCTGTTGATGTAAGAGTAGATGAATAGTGATGTGAATAGAGACAGAATGATTGCTAATAGGATTATCTTTTTATTAATCCATTCCATGCTGAACACCCCTTGAAATATATTTGTATTAGTATGTATTCTAACTCTTGACCCCTAATTCCTATTATTCAACCAGCTTTATGCTTCTCATTCCATAGTCGGTTGCCGCATCACCAAGTTCCGCATTGGCAATGGTCTCAATGAATCTTCCCTTAATTTCAGAGTAACCTCCGTTGTTTATGTAATCTTCAACGAAAAATGATGCAAACCCAACTACTACAATTGGCTTCTTTCCATTAACATCAAGTGTATTTACAACCGGGATTGCAATAACCCTCGGACAATTAAGCGCATAATTGTTATAGGTACACTTGGGAATGTGATCACATTCGCTTAACAGGTATTTAATACCATCTTCCGTAGGGCCGGTCAGGTTACCGGTTTCCGTTTTTATGTAATCTCCGAGTCTAAGGGTTGAGTTATAGCCGTATTTGATGTTGTCTCTGTACCTGTCCGCACCAGTACCACCTAGTGATATAGCTCCATAGTTACCGGATAAACCATCTCCGGCATCCTCTTTTAACGTATACGGCTGACCATATATAAAGGTCTGCTGAGGTACTGCCAGTGGTCTTGCTCCCCTGAGTGCAACTACCGGCGCCATTTTGGCAGTAGATTGCACCTGAATCTCGGTACTGATTAAGCCAAATATTCTGGCAAAGAAAAAGTATACGTTCTTTTTTAGCTTTACTGTCGCAATATACCCGGAATCTGGAATCATTATCTCATATACCGGATTGGACTTATCGTTCTTTTGTATATAATCAACCGCTGCTGTATAAGCATTTGAACGGTCTACGGACATTTCACGGACAGCCGCTAAAGCTGCAGCATCTGCTGTATTCTTTAACTTGCTTCTCTCTACCATCAGGTAACCTACATCAGTTACAAGTGCTGAAAAGGCAAGTATCCCTGTAATAATTCCGACAAATATTATTATTGTTGTACCATTTTGTTCTTTTTTAAATCTATTTAATAATCGCATAGCCATCCCACCTGTTTTTATCCTTTCCTTCCCCACAGTTTAAAGTAAAACAATCAGCCTAATTATTTTCTTTACATTATGCTTGTATTCACTCTATGCGCATAACGGTCTGTGAAGTCAGAGGAAATGGGTTGGGCAGTATAACATTTACTATCGGGCATATTAACTCTATGTTATAGTTTGTGGTAACTGTTGCCGGTAGTCCTCTGCTCCTGTTTGCTTCCAAGGGATCGATGGTTATGCTTAAAGACATTGGGTCCAAGGTAGGTGTCACATTCAGTATCGAATTCATAACATCTGTATCTGTTCCACCTACCGAAGCTACCCTCGCCCCCTCACGGGATGCATTTGTCAGTACGAGATAGGTATTGAATATCCTTCCAAACTCCACTATCCCCATTACTACTAACAGAATAATCGGAAGTATGAATGCCATCTCAACCAGTGATTGTCCCTTATTCTTTTTTAACTTCCCAACTATCTTAGTATTATGTCTGGATAGGATCATCAACCATCACTTCACTTTGTCTTTTTCATCATTCCTTAGTCTAAAAAAATTACCCTACCTGAAAACCAGATAGGGGATTAAATTCTGATATTTTTATCAGGTACCCGCTGGAACAACTCCCCTAATTGAGTTTACTATGCTTGTGAATACATCTGATACTGCTGTTCCAACCGGAGTTAATGCTATCAATACTACTACTGCGATTACTGCTATGATCAGGCCGTACTCTACCATGCCCTGGCCTTCCTTTTTTGTGAATTTTACTTTTAAATAATTGATAATATTTAACATAATGTTTCCTCCTTTTTTTTGTTTTAAGTTTACTTAATATATTCGATGCAAATTATTTTCATTTAGATTAATCAGGTACCCGCTGGGACAACTCCCCTGATTGAGTTTACTATGCTTGTGAATACATCTGATACTGCTGTTCCAACCGGAGTTAGCGCTATCAATACTACTACTGCGATTACTGCTATGATCAGGCCGTACTCTACCATACCCTGGCCTTCCTTTTTTGTGAATTTTAGCTTTAAATAATTGATAATATTTAACATAATGTTTCCTCCTTTTTTTGTTTGCTACTCTATTTTTATTGTATAACATCTGATAACCTTTCTCTATCGGGCATAGGTACTGATTCTACTAGCTTTTCAGCACTAAAAAAGTACTAGTATCCCGGTCCTATATAACTGGGTTGCTAGTACTATAGTCCTATAAATACTAAAATAAACTTAGTTGGTTGCTCTCCGGCAAATCTTTCAGGCATCCGCTTCTGTCTAATATCTCTATAACTGCTTTGCTTACTTTTGATTTTATTCTAACTTCATCTTTTGATAGGAATTGTTCGTATTTGCGTACCTCAGCAATACTTTGCGCCGCTACACTACCCAACCCCTGCAGTGAATTAAGCGGTGGTCTGACGCCGCCTTCTTCTTCTATTAAAAATCTCGAAGCATCAGACTTATATAAATCGACCGGCAAAAACCTGATTCCTCTCTGGTACATTTCATTGACAACTTCAAGTATTGTCAATATATTCTTTTCCTTGGCAGTTAGATTATTACCCTTTCCTTCCAGTTCCTTTATATGGTGCTTTACTTTCTCCGGACCGTTAGTCATAAGCTCAGCATCAAAATCGTCAGCCCTGACCGTAAAGTATGCAACGTAGAAAGCTTCCGGATAATGCACCTTGAAATATGCTATTCTAAACGCCATCATGACATATGCACAGGCGTGAGCCTTAGGGAACATGTACTTTATTTTATTGCATGACTGTATATACCACTCGGGTACGCTATTTGCCCTCATTGCTTCTTCATATTCCGGTTTAAGACCTTTACCCTTTCTCACGTCTTCCATTATTTTAAATGATTGCTTGGGTTCAAGGCCTTTTTTTATTAAATACAGCATAATATCATCCCTGGTACATATAACCTCAGAAAGCTTTGCAGTACCATTACGTACTAAATCCTGAGCGTTATTCAGCCATACATCGGTTCCGTGTGAAAGTCCGGATATCTTAACCAACTCGGAAAAAGTAGTCGGCTTAGTATCTACAAGCATCTGCCTGACAAATTTGGTGCCGAATTCAGGTATACCGAATGTTCCTACCTCACTGTTTATGCTTTCATACGAAATGCCCAACGATTCAGTCCCTGTGAAGATTGCCATTGTTCTTTTATCATCGATTGGAATCTTCCTGGCATCCACACCGGTTAAATCCTCCAGCATCTTAATAACTGTAGGGTCGTCATGCCCAAGAATATCAAGCTTTAGCAAGGTTCCATGAATCGAGAGGTAATCGAAATGAGTTGTAATTACGCCGGAATCCACATCATCCGCAGGGTGCTGTATGGGACAAAACTCGTAAACTTCATTATCCTGCGGCACTATCATTACCCCGCCCGGGTGCTGGCCGGTAGTCCTTTTGACACCGGTGCATCCGCTAACAAGCCTGTTTATCTCGGCATTAAATACATTTATATTTCTATCGGCCAGGTAGTTCTTTACAAAGCCATATGCTGTTTTATCAGCAATGGTTGCAATTGTGCCGGCTCTAAAAACATGTCCTTCGCCGAAGAGCTCCTCCACGTATTTGTGTGCACGAGGCTGATAATCTCCTGAGAAATTCAAATCTATATCAGGCTCTTTATCTCCATCGAACCCTAGAAATGTTTCAAATGGTATGTCATATCCGTCCTTGTGCAGGGGCTGTCCGCAATTTGGACAGCCCTTATCAGGCATATCCACCCCGCAGTCATACTTGCCCCCCGGAAACTCGGAGTACTTACAGTTCTTGCATACATAATGTGCAGGGAGAGGATTTACTTCAGTAATTCCCGACATTGTTGCCACAAAGGATGATCCAACTGACCCCCTTGATCCTACAAGATATCCTTCTCTTAGTGATTTTGATACTAGCTTCTGGGCAATTATGTACATTACTGAAAAGCCGTTTTTGATTATAGAATTTAATTCTTTATCCAGCCTTTCTTGAACAATCTCCGGAAGAGAGTCTCCATAAATCTCCTTTGCCCTGCCTAACGCAAGTCTCTCAATTTCTTGTTCCGCCCCTTCAATCTTTGGCGGAAAGGTCTTCTGAGGTATAGGAACTACTTCTTCTATCATGTCAGCTATCAAGTTGGTATTTGTTACTACAATCTCATATGACTTGTCTTCTCCAAGGTACCGGAATTCTCTCAGCATCTCGTCTGTAGTCCTGAAATACAACGGCGCTTGATTGTCAGCATCATCAAACCCTTGTCCTGCCATGAGGATTCTCCTGAATACTTCATCCCATTCATCCATAAAATGAACATCACATGTGGCAACTACAGGCTTATTATACTTCTCGCCCAGCTTAACAATTCTTTTATTTATTTCAATAAGTTCCTGTTTGGAAACCGTACCATTTCTAATAAGAAACTCATTGTTGCCCAGGGGCTGAACTTCAAGGTAATCATAAAACTTTGCTAACTGGTTGATTTCTTCGCTGCTTTTCTTATTCAGTATTGCCGTGTAGAGTTCTCCTGCTTCACATGCAGATCCGATCATCAGGCCTTCTTTATACTTAATGTATAGACTTTTTGGCACTCTAGGCTTCTTATAGAAGTAGTTTAAGTGAGATTTTGATACAATTTTATATAGGTTTTTTAGTCCTTCCTGGTTCTTGACCAATATTACTGCATGGTAAGTCTGGGCTGTTTTAATGTTTGTTTCACCATTCAGCGCCTTGTCTATCATGTCAATACTGTGTATGCCTTTCGCTTTTAATAGTCCTGTGAATTTAAACCATATATTTGCTGCTAAAATAGCATCATCAACAGCACGGTGACAAACCCCTACTTCTATTCCGAGATGTTCTGCTACCAAACTCAACTTGTGTTTTTCCAACTCCGGCAGGAGAATTCTTGATAATGTCAGTGTATCTATAACCGGATTCTTGAGCTTTAATTTCTGTTCCTTTACCGCACGTTCAATAAAACCCATATCAAAAGGTGCATTATGTGCAATTACCGGACAGTCTCCAATGAATGAAATAAAATCGGGCAGTATTTCGGATAAACACGGTGAGTCCTTTACCATTGAATCATCAATACCGGTTAGTTTTGTAATATTCTCAGGTATTGAAACTCCTGGGTTGATCAGGCTATTAAACTTATCTATAATTTCACCATTTTTAACTTTTACTGCTCCAAGCTGAATTATCCTGTCTTTGATGCTGCTCAGCCCTGTTGTTTCTATATCTACAACCACAAACTCCCCATCAAGAGTATGGTTGTTGGCATTCTTAATTATAGGTATCTTATCATCTACCAAGTAACATTCAATACCGTAAATTATTTTAATGTTATTCTTTTTTCCCGCTGAGTAGGCTTCAGGATAAGCCTGGACCACTCCATGGTCGGTTATTGCAATTGCCTTGTGTCCCCATGATGCTGCCCTCTTTATCAACTGCTCTGCACATGTAACCGCATCCAGGGAACTCATTTGAGTATGTAAGTGAAGCTCTATTCTCTTTACCTCAGCCCTATCCTTTTTACCCTCTTTCTGTGCAATTTCTATAATATCTACTGCCATTAAGGTAATTTCTTTGGAAAATTTGTCGTACTGGATATTTCCCCGTACCTTTACGCATTTTTCTGCTTTAAGTTTTGGGTATGCCTCATTGTACTTTTCCTTGGTCAAGAATGCCTTGACTGTCATTGAGCTGGTTTTATCATACACATCGAACATTATTAAATGTTTACCGTTAGATATTTCTCTTGAATCAATACATAATATTTTCCCTTGGACTGCTGCTCTTTGTATGTCGGCATTAATATCAATAATTTTCGTAAGCTCATCTTTAAATACTTTACCAAGTATTATATCCGAACCGCTTGATGGACTCTTTTCCTTTTGGTTAGGTTCAGTATATTTCGTACTGTCACTCTTTGTTTCATTTATAACTTCTGCAAGCAGTTCCTTTTCTGCCTCTTCCTTGAACTTTAAATAATCTTCATTGGAACCATCTATAAGTGTTGTATTGTTTTCGAACTGTACTTTATATTCAATCGAAAAATTCCGCACCATAAACTTCTCAACCAACTTGTCACAGCCTTTTAAATTTAAAAATTCCGCACCAGAAGATTTTAATGTAACTATTACTTTATTCCCGGTAACCTTCCATTGGCTTTCTAATAAAATTGATTTGCTCATTGCAACCTTTTTATTGATTATCATAACCATTTTATCTTTATACATTTCAATTAATTCCTGTAGATTGGAACGGTTATAGTTATTTACATTGACTATCTCAACATACTCAACACCAACAAAATGAACGATTTTACCTTCAATTTCCTCTATAATTTCGATTGGAATATCTGAGTCAATGGAAGTATATACTATCATACTGTTTGACTTCTTATAGAATTCGATGTTTTCAATAAATATGTCATTTAGAAAGGATTCAAATTTTTCCCCTTTTAATGAAGGAAATATCTCTTTGAACGGTTTTTTATTTGTGGAACTTACTGTTTCTTGCATCTATACTCAGGCCCCTCGCATTTTGATGTTCGGTAATAATTATATAACAAATTTTTGGGTTAGGGTAGTACTCAAAAACTTTTGAAATAAATTTTAATATTTAAATTTATCTTACTCATTGAATGATATTAATATTATTAATTATATTCAAACTAAGTATTAGAACCCTTACTCTCGTAGGTAAGGGTTCTAATTTATAAACTTATATATATGTCTACATTTATTGTGAACATTTAATTGTATTAATTTCCTTTAACAGCTCCTCGACAATCCTATCCTCAGGTACCTTCCTCAATATCTCTCCTTTGCTAAATATCAACCCGCAGCCGTCACCGCAAGCAACTCCGATATCCGCTTCCCTGGCTTCACCCGGCCCGTTTACTGCACATCCCATTACTGCTACCTTGATTGGCTTATCAACCTTCACCAGCTCCTGCTCAATCCTGTTTGCTATTTCAACTAGATTTACCCGTGTACGCCCACATGTAGGGCATGATACAAAGGTTATACCCTGTTTGCGAAGCTCCAGTGACTTTAATATTTCTATGCCTACCCTGACCTCTTCAACCGGGTCACCAGTCAAAGAAACCCTCAGTGTATTGCCTATGCCGCTTGCCAATAAGGTACCAATTCCAACTGCTGACCTTATTGTACCTCTGAAAAGGGTTCCTGCTTCGGTAACCCCTATATGGAGAGGGTAATTTATCTTTTGCGAAACCAATTTATATGCTTCTATTGTTTCAACCACACTCGATGCCTTGATGGAAATAACCATATTATCATATCCCAAATCTTCAATCATCTTTACGTTGTTCAGGGCGCTTTCAACCAACCCCTCGACTGTGACTCCACCGTACTTGGCGATCAGGTCTTTCTCCAACGAGCCGGAATTTACACCTACACGGATTGGAATATTTCTTTCTTTTGCCTTTTCTACTACCTTCCTGAGTTTTTCAACTCCGCCGATGTTGCCTGGATTTATCCTGATTTTATCTGCGCCGTTTTCTATAGACTTTATAGTCAGTCTATAATCAAAGTGAATATCTGCAATAAGAGGAATATTAATTTCTCTTTTTATTTCACTCACTGCATCGGCAGCCTGCATATCGGGAACCGCAACCCTGACCAGGTCACAGCCTGCATCCTGCAATCTTTTTATCTGATCAACAGTACTGCCAATATTTCTTGTATCTGTATTAGTCATGGACTGTACTGAAACAGGGGACTCTGCCCCTATACAAGTATCACCTATTCTAACCAGCTTTGTCTTACGCCTCACTGTCATATCTTCCCCCTAGTAGATTATCTGTTAAAAACCTGTCTGAGAAAATCATTGTAAGAAACTACTATTAGTAACAATATTAATAGTGAAAAACCAACCATACTTATCATTGCTTCGTTCTCAGGTTTTAGCGGTTTCCTTCTAATCGCTTCTATCGACAAGGTCAGTATTTTACCACCATCCAACGGTGGAAACGGTATCAGATTTGCAATACCCAAACTCAAACTGATATATGCACCCAATTGGAACAAATCTAAAAATTTCTGAGTATTACTTATTTCTGTAGCTATTCCGACAGGTCCCATAAGTTGTTCCATGCCAACTTTTCCAGTCAGTAATCTATATGTTTCGGATAACATTATTTTAACTATAAATATATTTTTCCAGAATGAATTATAAAATAACCCCTTGAGATCTCCTTTTATTATGGTACTTGTAAATCCGATAAGGTACTGTCTGACAAAAGGTGCATCAAACTCCTTCTCATTAATTTTGCTATTTCTCTCAATTACAAATTTTAGCCTATTTGAATCACTTTCTCTAATTACCTTCTCAACCTGTTCGGACGAATTAATCGTAATTCCGTTGATACTTTTTATTTTATCTCCAACTTTAAGTCCTAATCTATCCAATCCGGTTCCTTCCTCAATACTGGTAACAATATTAGGCTGACTCATCTGGAAATTAAGCTTCATATATGGATCAACATAGAAATCTTTTGGCTCCCCATTCCTTAATACTGTTAGCTTAACCTGCTTATTGTAATTACTTCTCATTATCCATTTTACTTCTTCCCATATCCTGATAGTTCTGTCATTAAGCTTTATAATTTTATCTCCGGGCCTCACCCCTGCAATGTATGCTTGGGATTTTTCCTCAACCGTATTAATGTAGTTACTGTAATATCCCATGGCAAACATGTTCAATCCGAAAAATATCAGAACTGCAAGAAATATATTCATTAACGGCCCTGCAAAAACTACAGCCATTCTTTCTCCAATTGTCTTTTTATTAAAAGACCTTTCATCATCCGAATGCTGCTCCTCGCCTTCCATCCGTACAAATCCTCCTATGGGAAGCAGCCTGATAGAATAGGTAGTCTCACCCTTTGTTATAGACCATAATTTATTACCGAATCCCAACGCAAACTCATGTACCTTTATGCCGACTTTTTTAGCAACCAAAAAGTGCCCCAGTTCATGGATAAAAATTAAAAACCCAAATACCAGGATTACCTTTATTGCATTAAGTGTAAAGCCTCCAATCATGCTAGCTATTTCCAAGTCTATCACCGCCTATAATATTATTAGTAGTTTCTCGCGCCCATTTATCGGACTCAATTATCTCTTCAAGATCAGGATTTTCAATAATTTTATGCTTCCTCATTACCTCTTCTGTTATTCTTGTTATATCCAAAAATGCTATTTTCTCATTCAAGAAATTATTGACTGCAATTTCATTGGCCGCATTCATAACTGCCGGTAGTGTACCTTTCTTCTCTAAAGCCCAGCAAGCTAAATCCAGACTTCTAAAGGTTTTAGTATCCGGATTATAAAATGTGAGGGGCTGGCATTCGGTTAACTTTAGCCTTGGGAAGTTATTCTCCATCCTTTCAGGATATGTCAATGCAAACTGTATTGGTACTCTCATGTCAGGCATACCGAACTGTGCAATGATCGAACCATCAATCATTTCCACCATTGAATGTATAATGCTTTGCGGGTGTATAACAACTTCTATTTGCTCTATATTCAGTTTGAACAGCCAGTATGCCTCCATTATCTCCAATCCTTTATTCATTAGTGTAGCCGAATCAATTGTTATTTTTTTACCCATTGTCCAGTTAGGGTGTTTTAGTGCGTCTTCTGCTTTAACGTTTTCAAGATCCTCAATAGACTTTTTTCTAAAAGGCCCTCCTGATGCTGTTAGGATAAGCTTGGCGATGTCTTCTTTTCTCTTTACTCCCATAATACATTGAAAGATAGCCGAATGTTCGCTGTCAATGGGTAATATTCTAACTCCGTTCTCCTCAGCCAGCTTAGTTACTATTTGGCCGGCAGCAACAAGAGTCTCTTTATTTGCAAGGGCTATGTTCTTCTTGTTTTTAATCGCTTCAATGGTAGGTAATAACCCGACTGTTCCAACTACTGATGTAATCACTGTATCAATAGAACCTAGTGTCGCTATCTCCGTCAGTCCCTCAAGTCCGGATATTACCTTTGTACCTGTATCTGCAATAGATATTTTCAACTCTTTTGCTTTATTTTCATCAACTACACAAACCTTCTCAGGTTTGAACTCCCTAACCTGATGTTCCATTATCTGAATACTGGTATTGGTAGTAAGACCATTGACTTTTATATTCCCAAGGTTCCTTATTACCTCTATACTCTGCCTTCCAATTGAACCTGTCGATCCTAGAATTGACACTGTTTCAACCATGGTATATTCTCTCCTTTGTAATATTACATTATGAAATTTAAGTATAAGTATACTACCGGAGCTGCTAGTAATATACTGTCAAACCTATCTATAACCCCTCCATGACCCGGCATAATGTTTCCAAAATCTTTAATACCGGTTAACCGTTTAATGGACGAGGCAACCAAATCACCAACCTGTGAAACAATTGATACTATAAGGCCAAGTAATATGTAGTGACCAATCCAAATGTTTGCAGAAAAATAATTGTTTATGAATAAGCCATATATGGTCACTATAGCTGTACAACCAATAACTCCACCAATAGAACCCTCTACTGTTTTCTTAGGACTTATGTCAGGGATGAGCTTGGTTTTACCCATGCGTTTTCCTGTAAAATAAGCAGCGGAATCGGTAATCCATCCTCCCAAGAATATAAGCCAAACAAAGAAATTGCCCTTGTCCATATTCCTGGTTAATATTATAAATGACAGTAAAAAAGTAATGTAAAATATTGCTAGAAAAGTAGCAGATATGTCAATAAAAGTAACCTTATTATTTAAGAACACTATACTAAAAAAGAGTACCAACATAATTGTAAAAATAATTAAGTATATTAATATACTATAGTCCTGCCCAATTAACCAGTTACTCAACACAATATATATAACCGATAAGTATCCTATCCATCTTATTGGTTTTATATTTATTGCTTCAAGAGCACTAAATAATTCATATAGTGCAAATATAGCTAATATTGTCAGAGCTATACTTAAATATATTCCCGGAGACATCATTACGACAATCAGTAAAATTATTCCTAACAATGCACTAAGTAATCTGGTTGCCAACAATTATATTCCTCCAAATCTTCTATTTCTCTTTTGATAATCTATTATTGCACTAAGTAAATGTTCTTCACTGAAGTCCGGCCATAGTACCTTATCAAACAATAATTCTGTATATGCTAACTGCCATAATAGAAAGTTGCTTAACCTATATTCACCGCTTGTACGTATAAGAAGGTCCGGATCCGGAATCCCTTTAGTATATAAATAATCTGAGAATATCTCTTCTGTAATTTCATCTTCATTAATTCTACCATTCCTTATATCTACTGCAATATCTTTAACTGCATTTAACATTTCTATCCTGCTTCCATAGTTAAGAGCAATATTGAGATTCAGTCCGCTGTTTTTACTGCTAAATTTTTCAACCATTATTATCTCATTTTGAATGTCATGTGGCAATGCTCTTATGTCACCCAAAATATTTATTTTTATATTTTTTTTTCCTAAATGCTCTTGAAACCCATCTAAAAACTCTTTTAAAAGCTTCATCAGAGCATCTACTTCCTCTTTGGGTCTTTTCCAGTTTTCTGTTGAGAATGCATAAACAGTTAGGTATTTTATTCCGATTTCATTACAAAAAAGAACAACCTTTTCTAATGTCTTGGCTCCTTCCCTGTGTCCTAAATTCCTGGGGATTCGCCTTTTTTTTGCCCATCTACCATTTCCATCAAGAATTATCGCAATATGTACTGGAAGTCTTTTATAATCAATTTTATTTTTTAAGTCTTCAATTGAATTGCTTCCGATAAATTTCTTAAATATGTTCATTGTTTCCCCCGGTATAGAACATTCTTTTATTATTTTTCTATGTTTCTTAAGTATTTAAATGCCCCATGCTTTTCCACATTACTGGAAGGAAATTGGTAAATGGGCTCCCCTTCTATCTTCCCCTCACTTCGAAGGGAAGGAAAAGAAAGGCTTCAAAGGAATACTTTTGCTCTCCCTTGATGTGAGGGAGAGATAGAGAGGGAGCTTAAAATGCAGTAAATAAGTACATTTGAGTTATTACCAATTAATTACCAATGATGTGGGTAATGCCCCTCATAGGAATATAGAGGGGCATTTAAATACTTAATTATTTGTATAGACACTTGGTAAAGCATTAGCTGCATACAAGTATATTTATCTTATTATCCTGATCTTCTATCATCCTAACAACCCTTGACTCCGGATTTATTTGCCGGTCTTTGTCATGGGGCTGCGTAGTTATACTTACAGATATATTCTTAATCCCCCTGGAATTAAGAATATCCAAAGCTTTATTCAGTTTATACCCTATCAAGTCTGGTAACAACCAGATTACACCTCCATAATCTCTTTCTCTTTGTTTTCTTGAACCTTATCGATTTCCTTAATGTACTTATCAGTAAGTTCCTGAACATCTTCTTCTATATCTTTGAGGTCGTCCTCTGTAATTTCCGCATTCTTTTTTTGCACCTTAAAATGCTCCATAGCATCTCTTCTTATAGACCTTACAGCAACCTTGGTATCTTCACCTTTTTTCTTAATGTTCTTAACCAATTCTTTTCGTCTTTCTTCTGAAAGTTCAGGGAATATCAACCTTATAACCTTTCCATCGTTATTTGGGTTAATCCCTATTTCTGACTTTTGAATTGCTTTTTCTATATCTTTTAATATTTTTAAATCCCATGGCTGAATTAAGAGAACTCTTGCTTCAGGAACAGAAATATTGCCCAATTGCGTAATTTTTGTTGGGACACCATAGTAGTCTACCATAACCTTATCAAGTATAACAGGGTTAGCTCTTCCGGCCCTTACTATAGATAAATCTTCTTTAAATACAGACAAAGTTTTTTTCATTTTCTCTTCAATGGGTTTATAAATTTCCTTATCCATACAAATCCTCCTTACTCATTAACTATTGTTCCTATCTTTTCACCAAGCACTACTTTTACAATGTTATCCGGCTCATCCAAACCGAATACAATTAAAGGAATATTATTATCCATACATAAAGATGTTGCTGTGGAGTCCATAACACCAAGTCCCCTGTTTAGAACATCGATATATTTCAAAGACTCATATTTTTGAGCATCCGGATTTAATACTGGGTCGCTGTCATAAACTCCATCAACCTTTTTTGCCAGGAGTATTACCTGCGCATCAATCTCGGCAGCTCGTAACGCAGCGGTGGTATCGGTTGAGAAATAAGGATTTCCGGTACCACATGCAAAAATCACTGCTCTTCCCTTTTCCAGATGTCTTAAAGCTTTCCTCCTTATATAAGGTTCGGCTATTTGACGCATTTCAATTGCAGTCTGGACTCGGGTCTCTATACCGCGTGATTCTAAAGCATCCTGTAGAGCAAGGGAATTTATAACAGTTGCCAGCATTCCCATGTGATCGGATGTTGTCCTATCCATTCCCTTCCCCTGGCGTCCTCTCCAGAAGTTACCCCCACCAACTACTATTGCGACTTTGACTCCCATTTTTGTTACTTCGAGTATCTTATCTGAAATTTTGGCAAGGGTTTCTGCATCAATTCCCTTTCCTTCTTTACCCCCAATGGCCTCTCCACTTATTTTGAGTAATATTTTATTATACTTTGGTGTTTTCATCCGGAACTCTACCCCCACATTCTTAAGATTATTTCTATATCAAACTTAAAATTCCTTCAATTTATTAAATATTTCCAGAAATTATTTAACCAAGTGCTGATATAGGCATTTCTCAATGCTATTGAAAATGACCGGAAGATATTGTTTTCCTGTGTCACATCACATAGATACATTAAAAAGGAACACGTAGTGTTCCTTTTTAATGTATCTGTTTCATTACCTCTTCGGCAAAATTTTCCTCTTTCTTTTCTATTCCTTCACCTTTTTCGAACCTTACAAATCTTCTAATTTTTATGTTTTCACCGATAGCTGAAATCTTTTCGTTCAACAACTGTAGAACCGTCTTCTCCGGGTCCTTAATAAAAGGCTGTTCAAGAAGACATACTTCTTTATAGAACTTCTCTATTCTTCCTTCTACCATTTTATCAACTATATGAGCAGGTTTACCCTCATTCAGTGCTTGAGACCTAAGTATTTCCTTCTCTTTCTCAATTACATCTTGTGAAACTTCCTCCCTGCCAACATATTCTGGCTTACTTGCTGCAACCTGCATGCAAATATCTTTAACGAAAGCTCTAAACTCTTCATTCTGAGCAACAAAATCCGTCTCACTATTGACTTCCACAAGTACTCCTATTCTGCCACCGCCATGTATGTATGAATCAACAATACCTTCTGCTGCAATTCTCCCTGCCTTCTTTGCAGCTGCTGCCAATCCTTTCTCTCTTAAAAGTTGAGCAGCTTTTTCCATATCTCCATCAGCTTCAGCTAAAACCTTTTTGCAGTCCATCATTCCTGCACCTGTTCTCTCTCTAAGCTGTTTTACCATTTCAGCAGTTACCATTTTATCTCCTCCATTTATAGTTAAATTAAATTAACCCAGCTACGTCAATCATGGAAAGACATAGCTGGGTTATTATTTAAGCCTCAACTGCAGCTGCTTCTAATTGTTCACCCTGTCTTCCCTCGATAACAGCATCTGCAATCTTTGCAGCTATTAGTTTAACTGCTCTGATAGCATCATCATTTCCTGGTATTACATAGTCCACTTCATCCGGATCACAATTAGTATCTACAATTGCAACAACAGGTATACCTAATCTTCTGGCTTCAAGTATTGCAATTCTTTCTTTCTTGGGATCTACTACAAACATACATCCTGGCTGCTTTTTCATATCTTTGATACCGCCAAGGTACTTTTGAAGTTTATCCATTTCAGCCCTTAGCTTAATTACTTCTTTTTTGGGAAGAAGACTGAATGTCCCGTCATTCTCCATGGTTTTGAGTTGATTTAGCCTGTCAATTCTCTTTCTGATGGTTTTGAAGTTTGTAAGCATTCCTCCCAACCATCTCTGGTTTACAAAGAACATGCTGCATCTTTCAGCTTCCTCTTTAATTGAGTCTTGAGCTTGCTTTTTTGTTCCCACAAATAGAATATTCTGCCCGTTCTCAGAAACCTCTCTTATAAAGTTATAGGCTTCTTCTACCTTCTTTACTGTCTTCTGCAGGTCGATAATATAAATACCGTTTCTTTCGGTAAATATATACTCGGCCATCTTAGGATTCCATCTCCTGGTCTGGTGACCAAAGTGTACGCCTGCTTCCAGCAGCTGCTTCATTGAAATTACTGACATAAAAAAACACCTCCGTTTGGTTTTATCCTCCGCACAGTTCATTATCATTGGAAGCCCTATAAGGCACCATCCGATGATTCTCTGCGCGTGCGATTTCGTCAGATAGTATACCACAGCCGTATTGCATTGGCAAGACATTTTACCAATATGCTATTTGCTAACTTTTGTCATAGCATTTTTTCCATT
>DHFP01000212.1 GCA_002402315.1 Clostridiales bacterium UBA4821 | reverse complement strand
TCAGGTTGAAGCAGTTGTTAGCCTCATTTGTATCCATTCTGTCTGATCTTTAATTTCTATATTGATTTCCTCTACATTTTTATTAGTTTCTTGAATACAATTACTCATTTCTTTAATATTTGCATTAAGTAATTCTAATATACTATTTAGATTATTCACATCTGTTATTATCTTCTTAATATTTGATTCGCTAATTGCTGTTTTTAATTCTTCAATATCGATTCTATCAAGCATGTTGTTTTTATACTTAAGGTAATTTGAATAATATCGTTTGTGTATTTCAATATTTTGCAATATTAGTTCGATGAGATTTCTGTTCTTCCGAAACTCTAATCTTTCTAATAGACCTCTATAATAGTCTTCCATCTGAATAATGTTATTAAATGATATATCAACAACGTCGTCTAATATTGCCTCCCTATTATTAACTGCACTATACAGATATGTCGAAATTATTTTTGAATTATTAATAATGTATTCTAACTTAGTTGCTTCAAGCAGATCATATTCTTGATATTCAGAAAATATTCGATCTATTTTATACATTTCATGAAATTTTGGCTGACTCCCTGTTGTTACAAAATTAATGGCAGTACTCGATATAGAATATGAGACAATAACTAATAAAGTCGACCAGACTTTATTAATCTTAGCATTTATTGTTATTGGAATTACTAATAGTATATAAATAAGTGTTGCTATAATTAGAATATATATTAAAAAATAGAAAACATAATTCTCCGTTATATAGAACAATAGAGTTATCGTCCAAACAGGTAAAAGAAGTACTGAACCAGATATTACTGCAAAAAATAGTACGGTCTCCAATTTGTTTTTAATACTTTTTATGAATACAATACTTGAAACTGCACACGGTATCATTAAAATAATCTGAAGTAAAATTAATAAAGACAATTTCGGTAAATTATCTAATCTCAATTCATCACGGAATGAAAAAAGAATCGTATAAAACAACGACATCAATAAAACCAGAATAATTGATACAGTTATTTTTGTTTTGAGTTTTGCTTTAGAACAGTATTGCAACATTTTTTTAGGGAAGAAGATTACTTTAAGTATTGGTAGTATTGAGTATACATCTTCATATATTTCATCAGCTTGTTTCTTCATTGACATGCATTTTTCTCCTGCGCGTAGCGTCAATCTAACATTTGGTTAACCTGCAACGCGTACATTGGCGCAGTTTGTGCCAAGCGAAGCGCCAGCACAAACTGTGACAATAGCGTTGTCAGGTTGAACCAGTTGTTGGATGTCTTTTTTTATTTCGGAAATACATCGGCAGTTAAAGTAGCATCTTCAACAAATCCAAGCATGGAAAAGTAGAATAAAAGAGAGGCGGCATTCCAGTCTCCCTGATACCTAAGATTTTTTAGTTCAATATTTTCACCATATTTGTTTTTCGCTTCGACCATTGCTTTGTCAAATAGTACTTTTCTTCTATTCTCCACAGAATTTAAAAACAAAAAATTCCAATAAGTCTCTTTTACTATTACAGTTCCTAATGAAGCAGATTGAACAGGCAAACTTGATTGAGATTTATCCCCTGAAAAAATGATATACTTATCAGTACCATTTATTTTATAAGTAAACACAAAAGTAGTCCCTGCCAGTGAATTGGGTATCCAAGCTTCACTACTCCAACCGCCATATTGTCCAGAACTATAATAAATACTATCTGCTGAAAAGAAACTTTTTTGAAATCTTGATCTCGGAGGTATTGCAGAGGGAGGAACTGAATTCTTTGCATCTATAAACTTTGTACCTTCTGGAACTAATTTTGAATTATTCCCAGAGGATGCAGTGAATGTAGATAAATCAGTAATAAACTGAAGAACATTATCACTCTTGCTTTCAATTACTAATCCAACCCACTCGGCATTGTTAAAAGTGAGCGTAGCTTTGACGTCTTCATTCTCAAATTCAATGGGTGAATGCGATGCGAATGTTTTTCCATATTCAACTTGATTCATGGTGACACAACTTGAAAGTGAAAACAAGATCACGATCAATCCAAAAATGCTAGTAGATTTCTTCATAATATCCTCCTTAATCTTTCGCTGCGTTAATTACACCTTCTGAAATACCAGCAATCGTTGCTTGGTATATTTTTAAAAACGGATTTGTTTTATCCTTGCTCACAAAACTGCTTGTGAATGGATAAAAATCTTTTTTCATGCGAAAGCATTTGCTTTTCAAGGTATGAAGTGGAATAAATGCATTTTCATCAAGTATTCCAATCTGAATTAGTTTAATTACAATTTTAGCCTCCACTTCTTCAAATTGATAGTTTTGATTGCCTTCTTCGTACATTTTGTTGATTTTCTTAATCAATGCCTCTTCATTACTTTCGAGCTTTTGCATCTTCTACTCCTTGTTCTATTTTTGCGCCGCGCAAGCGGCGTCCATCCAACATTTGCTTAACCTGCGCAGCCCATTCCGCGAAGCGGATTGGCGCGATTTTTGCCGAGCGTAGCGACAGCAAAAATCGTGACAAAGGGCAAGTCAGGTTGAAGCAGTTGTTA
>DHFP01000172.1 GCA_002402315.1 Clostridiales bacterium UBA4821 | reverse complement strand
GCATTTGAGTTACTCGAGAAGCATCCGGAAGGTCTGCACTGGTCAGAACTGCTCTCAAAGATTAAGGAGTCAGATCCAACTTTTCATCCGAAAACTATCAACGGATGCATCTGGAAACTTGTCGAAAACTTCCCGGATAGAATTTATAAGCCATCCAAAGGACTTTTCCGTTTACTGAAATTTGAATGAGCCTTCTCCTTACATGAGTATTCAAGGTTAATGGCTTATTAACCTTAGCATTTTGTTTCATATAATGCAAAGTACCCTTAGAGAATCCCATGTTTTTCCATTCCGTATAGGAAATGCTCAGTAATTCTGAGTGTAAAATGTAGCAAATAACTCAGAAAAGGAAAAAGAATATGCAATATACATCATTAATAATGATAAAGTATGTACATTAACAATAATGATACAGTCAAATATATTTATAATAGTGTTATAGTCAATCGCATTAAAAATAATGTTATAAAAGTTATATATATAAACGTACAATTCTACCATATGCAGTCCTTAAAGATGAATTTAAACGGTGAAGTTGATAGTAAGAGAGGTAGAATTCAAAAGATAAATGTGGATTTGAATGATGAAACCTATAGGAACAGATGTGGAATTAAAAATAGCCTGCTGGTGTTGTCTGGCGGACTATTACTGTTGACTATATTTATAATTGTTCCCTTGTATTTTACAGTAATGTTTGAATCTGTTTATGGATACATAATCGGATTAGTTGCAAGTTTCGTGGTGTTCTATTCTGCAGGGGCATGGGTTAATAAATCATGCAACAGAAGATTCTGATCCCCCCTCTGTTTTTTACGTCACCATAAACTTCAAGTGACATTTTTTCCTCCTATTCCTGTTTTCATATCATTTCTTTGATTTTTTCCATGCTTTTAGGATAACCTCCGCTATCCTATAAATTTCCTTTATGTTTAAGTATCTTCAACTGACGTAATGGATGTCCTCTTACTTTACTTTTGAATATTTACTTTGGAATTGGTTTATCAGGTGTGACACCGTAATATTCAGTTCTTGCCTTACCCCACGGGCAACCATTGGGACCTGTTAACTTCAACTCGAGGTTTTGCAGTGATTTACAAATGCTGTTCCCAGCACGTGCCCCTTTGCATATGATGCAATATTTCTCACAGAATACTGGAGTCCTTTTTTGGTCTGTCATTTTTATATCCTCATGTTATTGATTACTAGATTCACCCGAATCACAGAAAATGAGAAAGCAGAATCCTGATGGATTCCACTTACTGACTCTGCAACCTCTGACCTGCTGTCTGGAAAGCTCCACCCAGGGCTTTCACAAGCTCACATTTTGAGTCACACTTACATGTGCATATGCAGTATTTCGGTTTGTTTTCCATCATCCATTGACCGAGGAAACCGAGGGCTTTGAGTTCTTCCATACTGGCGTTCTGTACGTAATTGTTGATATCTTCTAACTCCATGAGTTATCACCAAAGACTATTAATACGTGCATCTTAATATACTATTTTGTTACAAAAGTAGACAACAGCATCTTCTGATATACATTTCTAACACAAAAGATCAATTTGATGTGTATCATCATGACCAATTTAAAATCGACATTAGAAAATGTTTCCTTGTTGCAGGGGGAAATTACTGCCCTTCGTTCTGAACTTAATCGTTTCAGAAGTGAAGTTACCATGAATAAGACCAATTCACTGTTTAATGATTTCAGAAATCAGTGTGCTGTAACACTTATTAACGGATCTTTGGATAGTGCTTTAAATCTCAGTGGAAACGAAGGGAAGAACTGCCCGATGTGGATGCAATGCAAGCCAGTTTTTGCCAATTTCTTCACAGAGTTGACCGAGTATGCCAGAAACGGTCAGCTATCTGAAAAAAACATTGCAGTTATAAGAAGTAATTTTGACAACATGAAGAATGAAGCCGCAGAGTATGATAAATGTTCTCAATGCTTCAAACACGTGGAAGCCTACTTCGATCAGCAGATTGAGATGTTGCAGAAGATGGGATTTTATCAAAATGAGAGCATGAGACCTTTGCAAATTCAGGACCTTCGTGAAGAACAAGTGTCAGACCTTATAGGAGATCCGCTGAGCAGTGCTGTAAGAGTATTAATTTTAAAGACATTGTATGATGAAGGGAAATCATTTACTGAACTTTCAAAAATCACAAAACTCCGCGCTGGAAATCTTCTTTTCCATCTGGATAAATTGCAGGACAAAGGATTGATACGCCAACGTGAAGAACGAGGTGAATATCAAATCTGTTTAAAGGGCTATCATATTCTTAATTCTATGCTAGACCTTATAAAAACGTTAGGCATGGATGATAGTGAGATGTGATTGAATAGAACATTCATCGCGATAAACTGTCTGAAGTGGCTTTCTACATCTCCAATCTTCCCCTTACATGCTTATTGAGTTCAAATTTACAGTAAAATGGGGACACTATCCAAGTTCGTACCCTAAACAAAATGTTGTTTCAAAAAGTATAAATACAAATTTGACATCAATAGCTTTTACTAATTATTAAAAGCTATGAAAGGAATAAGATGGAATGGATA
>DHFP01000206.1 GCA_002402315.1 Clostridiales bacterium UBA4821 | reverse complement strand
GGGTCAAGTGCGGTTATTATCTTCCTACATCCAAGTTTTCTAAGCTGGTCATATTGATATTCAGTTCCAAGTCCTAAGAGTGCTACAGCTGGTTTTCCATAGGTGTAGCAGGTTAAAGCATTTAGTATTGATTCACACACTATTACTTCATTTACATCTTTTGGCAATTCGTATAATCCATAAACTGGTTTATCTACTCCTTCAGGATAATGGAAGAATTTAATATCCACACTTCGTCTTGCTATAAATAAGGTACTTCCGCTTATATCTCTGACTGGGAAAGTTAAGCATCTTAGAACACTTTTTACTTTTCCAAACTTATCTATTAGTTCAAAGTGCTTATCATAACCAACATCGAATTGTTCAATCACTTCATCGGTTAACCTTCTTTTGTACATATAGGGATGATAATATCTATATGAATCCAGCTTCGCCTCATTAATATATTTAGAGCTGCTTTTATTATTACCCCTTTGTAGGTCAAGTATTATATCTTTTCTGTTTTCTATTGAAATAGTTAAGAAATTCTTTATTAACCATTCTTTTCCAAATGCACCTTCATCATCTTTCCCAAAACAATGACTTATCATTTGTTCCAAAGTAGCGGTATACCCGCAGGTAAAACAATGTACTGTTCCTGCGGGCACCTCTTCTTTATTAGTAGTTGATATTCCACATGATGGTTTTCTTTCTTGACCGTCAGCATGTACTGGACAGTTAAATTGTATATTTCTTGGGCCCGGCTTAAATTCTGCAAATCGCTTAATTCCATTTGCTTCCAATTGAAATTTTAGTTCATTCAGAACTTCCAGCTCTTCAGCCAATATTGGATTTTTATTTATATAAAACATTTAAAACACATCCGTTCCATCTTTGAAAGAGTTTTTGATTTCATCAGCTTTCTTTTGTCTCTTTTCCGGCTTAACAGCATCTTCACTGGATGGGATATAGTTAAATTGTCCTTTATCAATATCCCAATAGTAAATCAGCTTTCCACCATTTATACCATCCCTATGTTTCTTAATACCAAATTCTAATCCTGCTCCGGTTTGCCTTAGTGCTATTACTTTGGTAGCATTCTGCGCAATTCCATCCGAATCTCTTATGGTTTCAAGTTCGGGTGTTCCCTCAGTTTCTGCATCTTTTGGTCCACTTCTGTTTGATTGAACAACTACTAATATTGGTATTCCAAGTTCGATACTTAATGATGTTAAATCTTCACTGATATTTGTTAATGAGATTGTTTTATTATCTCCCTTTTTATACCTTTCATCCGTCATATAAGTTATTCCATCAATCCCTAAAATATCCAGCTTATTAGTTTGACAAAAGTGTTTCAATTTAGTTACTGTGACCTTCTTTTGAAAATCTAATGGTGTTGCTACAATAAATGGTATTTTCTCATTCTTCAGGTCTTTTATATATCCTTGGTAATCAGGTTCTTCTTTTCCCCAAACTAAATTGCGATTGGAGAAATTCTTTAGTAAGGTATCAAATCGGTAACCAATTTTCGTTGGGCTCATTTCAGGGCTTATATATCCTACCCTATTTCCTATGCGCCAAGCATGCGCCAGTGTCTTTGCCAATACCCATGATTTACCTTGGCCAGTTCTTGCAAAGAATACAACTAATTCCTCACCCTTAGCCCATCCATTTACAATACCATCAAGCTCCTCAAACCCAGTAGTTATATACCAAGGGTTTTCAGAATTCATCTTTTCTAAATAGGTCTTATACCTTTCATCGGCTTGGCTGATAATATCCACACCTTCGCTGGTGGCTGCAATCTCTAAATTTGGTAATTGAGAATGCAGGTATTCAACAGCATCATTGGCATTTGTCTTTAGTAGCTCCGCCACTTTTTGTACAACTTCAACTGATTTATAATATAGGTGCTCTTCATATAAAGTATCTAAGAGGTATTTATCCGTCTCCGCAACATCTATGAAACTAAATTCATTGAAGTTATCTAAAAAGGTTGCTTTATCTGGTACTTTACCATATTTGTTAAAATGCTCTAATATAAAATTAAATTCGCTTTCATATCCAACAAAGTATTCTTCTGTAAGAGCATTCTTGTTTATTAATTGGATATCTCCGGTTTGTATTACTTTATTTAATATTTGTAATGTAATCATCTGACACCCCTCCTGTCTGCTCCTACGAATTTAACAGGAGTACTATCATTCCAAACCCTACTCGCAAGTCTATTACCAAGGGCATCTTGCAATTCATCTTGGTGTAAGTTTCCTGTGTAAATATTGGATAGTTGATTTAACTTTCTTTGGTCAATATATGTAAGTAGGTTAGCATGGTCGAAATCTCCAAGTTTTGTTGCGGCTATATCATCCCATATAACTAAGTCCACTGTCATGAGCCTACTTTTTAGTGTTTCAAAATCTTCATCCTTCCGACTGATTCCCTCTTTAATTTTTGTAAGGAATGTTGGAACATGAATGAAGATTCCCCGACACCTAAATCCATTACCAGCCCATACATCATCGAAAAATTTCTGCATTAACTTTATTGCCCAAGTTGTCTTACCATTACCAAAGTTATCACTATAAATATAAACACTTTCTCCATTTTCCACGAAGGCTATTATATCATCCTTGATTTCCTTTAGTGTTACAAAGGCTTGGATATCTTTTTTAGATGGAGTTAATAAAACGGCGTATTGCCTATTTCTTGGTATACCACTGTTTTGCATTAGGAAGTCCATTTCCATATATCTTATACAACTTGCATTGCATTCAGGAGTTCCATATTTGCCACAAGCTGATGTATACCAACATTTGTTTTTATCAAATATATACTCATACGCCATTAGTTCACCTCATCACATATATGATTCTCCATAATGGCAATTGTTTTATTATATCCATCCCGCCTGCGGGATATCATTGAAATAAATTCTTTGATATCCCTTTCATCTTCTGCCATCCAATATCCTCCTCCATCTGTTTCTCTTGAACATATTGGATAGATAATTCGCAGTTCGGATATAATTTCTTTTAAGTGTCTAAATGGTAACCCGGTGAAATTCATAAGCTCTTTGCTTGTTATTGCATCTTCTCTTTTTTTAGGTATTAAGTTTAGTACCTGTTCTTGTATATCAGTTTTCATCTGCTGAATCCCCCTTTAAGCTTGTTACCTATTATATAGAAATTATTCAGTTTTTATAAACTAATTACAGACGGAATAAGAACAATTTCTACAAGTAACACAACCACCTTCTATGGCAAGAGGTTCACCGCATTCCGGACATTCAACAGTATGCACTTTATATTTTGTATCAGGTTCTATCTCAACTTCAGGTTCCGTAGTTGCCACCGCTTCTTCCATATGATTAATAAGCATTTTGCCATCTTTCATAGCTTTTTCAAGTGTTCTTGCTATTGCATAAGGACAACTTGAACCAGGGCTTACATTCTTACCTCTTGCTTTAGCTGAAGCGTAGGATGGGCAAATATCAACACTCTTCAATTGGTCAATAATACTTTCAATGGAAATTCCTCCACGTAGAGAATGTGATATTAACCTTGATACAGCTTCTTGATTACTCCTGCAGGTTCCACTACTTCCTTTATTTGTAAAGGTCTGAATAATATTTCCATCTTTATCCCAACTAACTGTTAAATAGGCGTTTCCACATCCTGTTACTATCTTATATGTTTTACCAATACATTCTTCCGGAGCTTTGATTACTTCTCCTCTTTTTAGTTCTGGAGCAGCTTCTTCTTTATCTGTAGTAAGTATTCCAGTTCTAAAACAATTATCCCTAAATAAGGTTACTCCCTTTAATCCATACTTCCAAGCTTGTATATATAGGTCAGCCACCTGCTCAACTGTAAAACTTTCAGGAACATTTATAGTAGAACTAATGGAAGCATCAATATACTTTTGCCAAGCTCCTTGGGCCTTAATTCTATCTATATAAGATATAGTTGCAGTAGTGTTAAAATAATCCGGTAATTGGGATTCGTCTTTAAGATTAAATCTATCCATGAACTCTTTAACAATTGGAGTGAATACTTTATAGTATTTATCTTCCCCATGTAAAGATTCAGTCTTTCTTGTATAAGAAATTGAATACATTGGCTCCAATGCTGTACTCACTCCTAACATTGTAGCTATTGAACCGGTTGGTGGTACTGTTAGGATTTGACTATTTGCTAATCCCTTTTCTTCAATTAACATTAGGGTTTCTTTAGAAGCATTGGTTTGTAAGAATTCACTTTGCATTACAGCTGATTTATTATATTTAGGATATACCCCATAAACATCTGCCAACCTTGCTGATTCTTGTAAAGCGGCATTAATTAATACCTCTCCTATTTCATTTGCTAAATCTAAGGATTTCTGATTACCATACTTAATTCCCATTTTTATTAATGCATCATGCCAACCAAAACACCCTAAGCCAATTTGTCTAAGTTCATTTACACATTCCTGCTGTTGTTTTAATGGGTGCAATGGTAATCCTTCATGCAGTACTTCGTTAAGAGCTCTTACTGCAATAGATACAGTTTGTTTAAATTCCTCTAAATTAAACTTTGCTTCATTAGTAAATGGATTATTGACAAATTCAGATAAGTTAACGCTTCCAAGCAAACAACTACCATAAGCAGGAAGTGGTTCTTCTGCACATGGGTTTACTCCTGCATATTCAATAGAATCATCTTCACTAAACAAGTTCCAACCCTTAATTCTATCCCAGTAAAGCATCCCAGGTTCAGCCATTTTCCAATTGCTTTTAGCAATTAGGTTTAGAACTTCTCTTGCTTTAACGACTTTAACTATTTCTTCTCCTGTGGTATCCCTTGCATAACTTAATTCATAATCCTCATCATTTAGAACTGCCTGCATGAAGTCATCTTTAATTCGAATTGAAATATTTGCTTTTGTTACTTTATCAGGATTATTTTTAACATCTATAAAATCCAATAAGTCAGGATGGTCGCAAGATATAGAAATCATTGCAGCTCCTCTTCTTCCATTCTGACCAATCAATTCCGTAGTTAATGAAAATAAATCCATAAAGGATACGCTTCCGGATGTTTCTCTTGCTGCATTATTTATCTTAGCTCCCTTTGGTGCAAGGTTTGAAATATCTATTCCAACTCCTCCACCGTAGGAGAATGTTCTTGCCATCTCTGCGGCACAATTAAATATTGATTCAAGATTATCTTCTGGTGGAGCTAATACATAGCAATTGCTGTATGTAATCTTTTTACCTAATTTATGAAGTCCCCTATTTGCTAATATTCTTCCACCAAAGATGAATTTCTTCTGTTTAATTGTTTCAGCTAATTCCTTGTTTCCAGCTGATACCCTTTCAAACCATTCTTCTAATGTTTCATTTTCATATCTATATTTTTTATTCCAAATATCTTGGGATAATTCTTGTGGTAACCATTTATTTAACTCCATTTATCCGTCCTCCTCTATTCTATATCATCAAATAAGCTTGGTAATATGAAATTTAATTCTGTTAATAGCATATCTGCAACTTCTTTTATTTGAGGGTGGGCAGCTTTTGAAGTTCTTAACTTTAGGAAATGTCTCCATTCTCTAACATTGGCTGTCATAACTATTTCAGTCTTTAAGCTATTAGGTAGTACTGCTCTTGCCTCTTGAGGGCTGCATCCATAATTTAACATCTTGAAGTAATTATCTTCTGCCTGCAGGCATCCATTCTTCCATATTTCATAGCCTTCAGTTCCGGGTTCTAAAAATATAGGTTCAATAACAGTTATCTCTCCATTGAAATCGCCTTTTGCATAATTACAATATCTTGTTGATTCTTGAGAATAACTTGCTATCCTATGACGAACCATTTCATGGGTAACCCCTCTATCACAGATAAATCTAACAGAGAATGAAACATGTTCCAACACACTTTCGTGGCCTCGTTTGACAATATTAGAAATAAACTTAACTGCGGATTCATCTGTTATTTTATCCTCACTCTTATAACATACTCGGCCACATAATTCCAATTTCTTTAACACTTCAACCGGAGTTATATTATCTAATATTTCAATGCTTGGCTTAATTATTTTCATTATTCATTCTCCTCTCGATGTAAACTTCTTTCTGCTTCAAAACCATTTGGATATCTCTTCATCAGCTTATCCACATTCATTTGCATAACCTCTTCTATGGTATATCCTAATCCTTCTGCCATAATAGCTATATACCAGCAAATATCTCCAAGCTCTTTTGCAAGATGCTCTTTCTTTAACTCATGTCCCTGGAATAGGTGTTTCTTAATATGGTCGGCTACTTCTCCACTTTCTCCAGCCAATCCAAGGGCTCCATTTAATACTAAATCTTTGGGCTCTAAAGTACTGGCTGTTCTTAATGCTGCTTTTTGATAATCATTTGCTCTCATTTTCATCCATCTCCATTTCTACTAATTCCATAATACAATAATTTGCTAAATCAAATAAGGTGTCCTTAATACTTTCATCTGATACCTTTTGAGTGGCTCCACTCTTTAAGGTCTTCAGGCGGCTAAACTTATCATAAATTCTAATTAGAATCGCATTGTCGAATTCCTTTCTCATTTTAGCAAAGGAATCTCCATAGTCATGATTCTTTCTTTCGTACAAGTCTGTCATACTCTGACAAATCTTGGCATGGGTTTCTACTTTGGTATTTGCCATACATTCTCCTCCTTTTAAATTTATGAGTATCTATTAATTATAATACATAATTAATCTTTAGAATTGTAATAAATTGCCATCTTCATCGGTAGCTAAATTTTCTTCAAACTCTTTCTTTTCTTCTTCTGTCATATTAACTACTGCTTCCACTTTTCTTCCAGCCGTATTATCAAACTTCGGTTTACTAAAATTATTTTTCTTATCTTTTTCCCACACGGCAATTATCTGCATGTATCCTCCAGCAATAGCTCCATTAATCTTATCTAAAGCTATTGAAGCACTATCTCCAGCGAAATTTCTTAAATCATCTAATATAATTTGCCATTGATTAGGTTGGAGTCCTTTCTTTAGCCTAATATTGAAATATTCTAATAATTTTTCCCTAATATCCTCATTTTGAGTAAAAGCATTTATCATTCCTCTCATAGTAACTATATCTTTAGCTTTCTTTGTTTTCTTAGTGGTAGTTTCTATAATAGGTTTAGATTTTGGTGGTGTTTCATCTTTAGATGTATATTCTTTTTTATTATTAATTATTTTAGTATTATCAGTAAAGTTTTCTTTCATAGGGTATTGAAGATTTCTTTCATACCCCGTTAAAATTTCTTTCATAGGGTCGTTAAGAATTCTTATATACCTATTTTGAATCTCTTTACTGTTTTCTTTATATATCATATCAACACATATATAGCCATTTTTCTGTAAACTGGAAATCCAATTAGATACAGATGTTTTAGAAACTCCATATAGTTCTGCAAAGTAAGCATTGCTTGCCCAACAATATCCTTTTTCATTACATAATGCAGTTATTTCTGCATATAATAATTTAGCGTTAGGAGTTATATTTTTATCATATCTAATGGTTGCAGGTATTATGGCGTAATAACCTCTATGTAATGTAGTTTCCTCCATACCTTGGCCTCCTGTAAATTATAATAATAAAAGGTACGGTTACTTGAGTTCGCGGCTCGTTCACCATACCTTTTATTGGTAATCAGTATTTACTTATGGTATCAGTACCGCGAATACTGATTACCTCTATATTATATAATCTAACAATAATCTAACATATTTTAAATCAAGAAGAATTTATCTTCCTTGCTTCAACATTTCTACTACATCTTGGACTTGTTTATCCACTTGAGCATGAACTTCATCCCAAAGTAATTCTCTTTCTTTTTCAAAGTTAATACTTCCCTCGTCTACTAAATCTACCGGAAACTCTCTTTTTTCTACAAATTCAAATGTATAGAAAGTTTCATTTAGTTTAACACTTATACGGCTATGGGCTTCAACGGAAGTAGTAACAGCTTGGCTCTGATATTCAGCTGGCTGCTGTTTTCTTTTAGCTGCCATTTTATCCCTCTTTTCTCTTGAGCTTGGACACTCTCAAAGTAACAACTTCTTTTTTAGTTTGGCAATCTGCTAATAAAGCGGCATCAATCTTTCCATTGTAAATAGCATTTTCAAGAGCGTCCATATCAACATACTCTTTCTTCTTAACTATTCCACGAATTTTCATTTCTTTTAGCTTTGCAATTAAAGCCTCTTCAATGAAGTCTTCTCTTTCTGATACTGAGCAACTTGCTTTGATATCATCTACAATGAATTCTCCAAGCTGAGCTCCTAACATAATTGATTTGATTTCTTTGTTATCTTTATCTACCAGCTTCTTATATGAATCCATTTCTGACTTATTGGCTTCATAAACTGGAAGTAATTGGGATAACTTTTCTTCTGGTGTTCTCACATCTTCAACTAATGAAATTTGTTTTCTTGCCATTATTTTATCCTCCTTAAATTTAGGTTCAAATATTATATAGAATATTTAGTCGTTTTGTAACTTGTTTTTCAAAGCTCTTTTCCCTCTTTCTCCCCAAAACTGTGCATTATAATCTCCCATAATACCAGCCCTACCCCTTGGTACCCATTTCTTGAATTTGACTAATTTAGGTAAATCAGCTTTATCCCAATAACGAGTACCTCTCTTTCCTTGCTGTGTATAAGCGGGTAACTCCGGTGTATCTTTTGGTTTTTCATACTCAGGGTTATTATACCACTTATACCAATTATTTAATGTAGGAACGGAAATATCCAATTGCTGCGCTACCTTAGTTGCTGTTAACATATTATTCAAAGCTTATCACCTCCTCAATCATTGCAATCTTTCCTTCAAAGCCTGAATTTGATACATTTCCTAATTTTTTAGTAAGTGGGTCAAGCTTATCAGCATCTACTATAAATTCAATAATATTTCCATTCATTGGAATATATTGATTATTAGCATCAGTATGTATATCCTTTTTAATATCCCCTACCATAGCATAAAATACAAAGCCATTATCTAAAGTTATTTTTAATTCTTTACCCACTTCGTTTGCATAATAGGTTCCAACGGCTACTAAATATCTTCCATTGAATACTCTGAAACCTTCTTCATTTGTAGTTGCAAGCTGTTGTAAATTCCACTGCTTAGATGTTTTATCCTTTATCTTTCGATAATCCATATAAGTTTTAAATTCCGCAGTAGCTTCAGTGGGAAGTTCCAAAGTATTATAGCTGTACAACTCTTTATCCTCTTGTACATCAATTATTTCTTCAACATCGCTTATTTGGTAAGGCTCGGCCGATACTTCAGTAAATATCGGCTTGTACACAGTTATCACTTCCAGCTCTTTTTCTATGTTTCTATTCACTTGCCATATTAGATAACCAAATACTATTAATAACATGGCCATCATTAAAATAAATTGGCGCTTTTGAGCTTGGACTCTTCTTATTCTAAAATTTCTCATTTTCTGCTGACATATTGAACACTCTTCATAATTATACATTCCCTTATCCCCCTTTAGTTTAATAAGAAGTCAATAACTTCTGATTTGCTTACATCTACTTTTCCATCCACTAAGGCATCTGCCATAGCACCTTTTTTATGAACCAATTCTTCGATTCTTTCATCGATAGTATCTTTACAAACTATAGTGATTATATTTACATTAGATTTAGTACCAATTCTATGAGCTCTATCTTCTGCTTGTTCTTTATTAGCTCTATTCCAAGGACTATCTAAAAATATTACAGTAGTAGCGGCAGTTAAGGTTAATCCAGTTCCCATTGCTCCGATTGTTCCAATGATGCATTTACATCTTTTATCATTCATAAATTTATTTTGCTCAGCTACTCTATCTTTCGTTTCTCCGGTAATGATGGCTGGATTAAATCTTTTTAATCTTTCATAAGTAGGGGTAGTCATATCTGTCCAGTTACTAAAGATTATACATTTTTCACCATTCTCAACTAATTCTTCTACAATTTCTTCCAATCTATCAAGCTTTGCACTTTCTTTTGTCTGACTACTTAATATTCCAGTAAAGCCGGTTGCTTGTCTAAGTCTAATTAATTGAGCTAAAGGATTATTGCTAATTTTAATCTTATCAATTTGTTCCTTAATTTCCGCTTTAACTTCATTATATATAGTAGTTTGAGCTTTATTCATTTCTACATATTCGGTGGTGTATATTTTATCCGGTAAATCAAGTGCATCTTTCTTTAATCTTCTTAGCATTAAGCTATCTAAGTTCTCTTGCAGCTCTCCTAAATTTCTATAGCCAACTACCTCGTATCCACCATAGCCGCCCATTACACAATAGTGTTTTTTAAATTGGAAGAAAGTATGTTTTTCAAATCCTAACCATTTTAATACTATGAATAAATCAAGTGGTGTATTCATTAAGGGTGTTCCAGTCATTGCTATTCTTGTTTCAGGTAATACCTTCAGGATAGCTTTACCTTGCTGGGATGCCGGATTTTTGCACTTATGAATTTCATCTATAGCTACCATTCCAATTGTTCCATTATCACAGAGCTCTTTAATCTTATCGCAAATACCTTTATCTCTAAGACTTTCTACATTAGTTATAAGGAAGTAACTATCAGGTAGGTTAGTTAGGTCTGCTAATTTATCTTTGCTTGAACCTACAACTGCTTTACCTTTACCATTATATCTTGTCCCTAATATCCAACTACCTTCATTACTATGAACCCCGATTTCTGCTTGCCAGTTCCATTTCAAGCCATTAACTCCACAGATGATTAAGCAATGCTTATATTTTTTAGTTAACTTCTTTGCCACTGCTATATCAATAACTTGTTTTGTTTTACCAAGCCCTTGTTCGTCTCCTAATAAGAATCTATCATATTTTAATCCATACTCAAATCCTTCTATTTGATGACCAAATGGAGTTGTTTTAAATTCAAAACCCTTTGGTAATTTAATAGCTTTTTTCTCTTCCATAGCTTTATAATTTCCAGTTAAAGTGATTTCTCTATTTTCCATTTGACTAATTAAGGCCATTAGCTTCTTTGCAGGTACTTCCCATTCCTTAGCTGCAGCATGCCAAAAGCGACTTGATTGTGTTCTCATAATACCGACCAATTCTGCATCATATGGAAAGCT
>DHFP01000205.1 GCA_002402315.1 Clostridiales bacterium UBA4821 | reverse complement strand
TCAGCCAAGCCGATGAAAGGTATAAAACCTATTTAGAGAAAATGAATGCGGATAACCCTTGGTATATAACTACTGGCTTTGAGGAACTCGATGGAATTGTAAATGGATGGGCAAAGGGAGAAGAATTAGTTGTATTCTTTGCAAGAACTGGCCAAGGTAAATCATGGGTATTGGCTAAGACATTAGCTCATGCTTGGCAGATAGGTAATAGAGTAGGATATATAAGCCCTGAAATGAGCCCAACTAAAATAGGTTATAGATTCGATACTCTGTTCAAGAATTTCTCAAATAGGAATTTAGTTTGGGGTAAAGAAGAACCTGATTATGCACAATATATTAAAGATTTACAAAAGAAGGAAACTCCATTTATAGTAGCAACTCCATTGGATTTTCAAAAGAAGGTAACTGTAACTAAGTTAAAGCATTTCTGTCAAACCAATAAATTAGATATATTGGGGGTTGATGGTATAACCTATCTTACAGATGAAAGATACAAAAGAGGAGATAATAAAACAATCTCATTGACTAATATCAGTGAGGACTTAATGGCTTTGAGTATTGAACTTGGAATACCTATATTAGTAGTTGTTCAATCAAATAGAGGTGGAGTAAAAGATGCCGATAGTGATGGAACACCTGAACTTGAAAATATTAGGGATAGTGATGGTATTGCTCAAAATGCTACTAAAGTAATAGCATTAAGACAAACCGGAGCAGGGCTTGAATTTGGAATTAAGAAACATAGAGATGGTATAAATGGTGGAAAGCTGATTTACTATTGGGATATTGATAAAGGACAATTTAACTATATCCCATCCAGTGAAGATGCTGTTAAGCCGGAAAAGAGACAAAAGAAAGCTGATGAAATTAAAAATTCTTTCAACGATGGAACGGATGTGTTTTAATGTTTTATGTAAATAAAAATCCAATATTAGCAAGTGAGATGGAAGTTCTAAATGAACTAAAAACACAATTGGCTTTAAACGGGATTGAGCGATTTGCAGAGTTTAAACAGGGGCCAAGAAATATACAATTTAACTGTCCGATTCATGCTGAAGGTCAGGAAAGAAAACCATCATGTGGTATATCAACTGTAAATAAAGAAGAGGTGCCCGCAGGAACAGTTCACTGTTTTACTTGCGGGTATACCGCTACTTTGGAGCAAATGATAAGCCATTGCTTTGGTAAAGATGATGATGGTGTATTTGGACGAGAATGGTTAATAAAGAACTTCTTAACAATCTCTATAGAAAATAGAAAAGATATAATACTTGACCTACAAAGGGGCAATAATAAAAACACTAACAACTATATTACAGAAGAGGAATTGGATTCATATAGATATTATCATCCTTATATGTATAAAAGACGATTAACTGATGAAGTAATAGAGCAATTCGATGTTGGCTATGATAATCATTTTGAGCTTAAAGATAAGTTTGGAAAAATCAAAAGTGTTTTAAGATGTTTAACATTCCCGGTTAGGGATATAAACGGTAATACTTTATTTATAGCAAGAAGAAGTGTTGATATTAAATTCTTCCATTATCCTGAAGGAGTTGATAAGCCAGTATATGGGCTATATGAATTACCGAAAGATGCTAAGGAAATTATAGTGTGTGAATCAATACTAAATGCTTTAACTTGTTATACCTATGGTAAACCGGCTGTAGCCTTATTAGGATTAGGAACTGAATATCAATATGACCAGCTTAGAAAACTTGGATGTAGGAAGATAATAACCGCACTTGACCCAGATGCTGCAGGCCAACGAGCTACTGCAAGATTAAAGAAGGCTTTAAGTGGAAGTAAATTAGTTACTTCTTATATTGTACCTGAAGGAAAAGACATTAATGATTTAGAAAAAGAGGAGTTTGAAAATCTTCAAGAATTGTTTTAAATAGTTGTTGATTTCTAAATCAATATGTTATATAATATTATCAAGCAAGGAAATAACAGCAAGGTGCGAGCCCTTGCAAACTAAAAAACTTTATGGAGGTATTACAATGAAAAAATTTAAGTCAGTAAGAAACGGTCAAGTAGCAGAGTTGGTAAGCGAGAATGACAAGCAAGTTATTGTTAAGCTGGAATCTGGTGAAGAGAAAGCCCTTAGCCCTGCAACATTAAAACGTTGGTGGAAACCAATGGAAGAAGAAGTAACTGAACAGCCTCAATCAGAAGAAGTAGTTAATGAAACTACTCAGGAAGAAGCTAATGTGGAACCTGCCGAGGAAATAAACATTATTGATGTTACCGGAGATGATATTCCAATTAATCATTCAGTTGATGAAAATGAAGAAACTGCAGATTTGGTACCTGAAGAGACCCAGCAAGAACCGAAAGCTGCAAAACCTGAAAAGAAAGCAAAAGAAGAAAAGGCACCAAAACAAAAGCGTGAACGAGTTTCAGGTGACCATCCATTAAAAGCATTTATTGAGCAGTTAGCAGCTGAAAGAGAAACAGAAGTATTTGAAACAACTGTTCCAAGCTTTAGAAGTTTAAAAGTTGATGGAAAGATGTATATGGCATTTACTTTTAATAAGAATGGTGTTACCTTATGGATGCGTTCAGCCGCAGTTAAAGATGTAACGGAGTTTAAAAAAATGAATCATATGTTTGATGCAAGGGTACAATTTGATGCGGATAACAAAACAAGCAGAGATAAGATAACCAAATTATTAGATGTTTCTTTAGAATTTCAAAAGAATAAGCAAGCTGCAAAGTCATCTAAAAAATAACTCAGAAAACTAACAACTGAATAACTTAAAGGGGGAAACACAAATGTTAAAAACGCTTAACACACTTTCAACACTTATAATTGAGGAAACTCGAGTTATGTCATTGGAGCAAATAGCTGAAGCATATGGAGAGAGCCTTAACCCCTCTCTCCTGGCTTTGGCATTTGAGAAGACATTCAAACTTATTATCAATATTTCGGCCAAGTATTATGGGCTTACTAATGAAGATATCGCAAGCTTTTCTTTGGAGAAATTAGACCTTTGTTTGCAAACCTATAAAAATGGCCAAGCTAATTTCTCTACATATTTTACAACAACCCTAATGAATAAGTTTAGGGAAGAAACAGAAGCACTTAATACTCAAAAGAGAAAAGCATTATTCTACTCAGATAGTTATGAGCTAATGGTGGAAAATGGATATGATTTAGTAGCCTGCACTATAGAGGAAGATGAAATAATTTACTCATTACAAGAATATAATTTAACTCCAAGAGAAATGGAATATTGTAATTTAATTTTAGCTGATTGCAGTAATGCGGAAATATCTAAAACGTTAGGAGTTAGTGTAATGACTTTAAGCAACATGAGAAAGAAATTAAGAGAAAAATTAATGCCATTAGCTTTAGGATTCTAAGAAATTTCCTATATAATAAGCATAGGAGGGATTTCAGCAGATGATAAGAAAGCTAATGCAGAAACTATCAATATGGCTTTTCAGAAAGTCGTTTAATCTTAAAAAGAGTCCAAGCCAACAGGCTGACTAATAAAAAACTTTAAAAACGAAAGGGGAAAACAAATTATGGCAAGATTTAATGCTAACGAAGTTGAGAATTACGGAGGTCAAGGTGGAGGAGGATTCTTCTCACTAAAGAATGACAAAGATGTTGCAACCGTAAGATTTATGTATGATTCAATTAATGATATCGAGGGATATGCAGTACATGAAGTAGAAATAGATGGTAAAAAGCGTTATGTGAACTGTTTAAGAGAGTATAACCAACCATTGGATGATTGCCCTTTATGTGCGGCCAAGTCAAGAGTTATCGCGAAACTATTTGTAGTATTATATGATGTAGAATCCGAAGAAGTTAAGGTTTGGGATAGAGGAAAAACATTCTTCAGTAAATTATCAAGTCTATGCGCAAGATATAATCCATTAGTTTCAACACCATTTGAAATTGAAAGAAACGGTAAAAAGGGTGATACTAAAACTACTTATGAAACATATGCTCTTGATACTGATGACATTACATTGGATGACCTCCCAGAGGTTCAGGATGTATTAGGAACAATTATTCTTGATAAATCCTATGAAGAATTAGAATTCTTTTTAGATAATGGATACTTTGAAGAAGATGTTGAACAGCAAGCTCCACCGGAAAGAAATCCAAGAAACGATAAACGCGGCTCATCAAGAAAAGAACCTGCAAATGAAGCTCCAGCAGGCAGAAGAAGAACTCCAGCTGCAGCTCCAGCTCCTGCAGAAGATAAAGCGCCTACTTCCCGCCCCGCAGGTAGACGCAGAACTACCGGAACTTCGGATAAGTTTTAATGAGCGGACTATTTAATCTCCCGCCGAGGGCAACCAAAGCGGGAGATTCTTTATTAGCAAATAAGGCTTCAAAATCAGCCAAGTCCAATGCGGGGATAACAATTAAAGGCGGCGGCGGATTACTGGAGCGAATATCAACTATAACTGCAATGGTTAATAAAAATTTAGGTAAATATGCAGATAGTTATGAAGTTATTAGAGATGAAGAAACCTTTGAAAAATATATAGATGATTGCATTAAAAATGGAGTAATTTCGATTGATACAGAAACTAATAGTCTTGACCCTATAACTTGCACACTTGCTGGATTATGTCTTTATACAAACGGAAATAAAGCGGTGTACATACCCCTCCATCACGTAAGTTATGTAACCGGAATTGAGATTGAAAACCAAGTATCGGATGAATTTGCAGCAACTCAAATGCAGAGAATAGTAGATAGTAAAATTAAGGTAATTATGTTCAACGCAAAGTTTGATGTTCGAGTGATAAAGAACCAACTTAAAGTTGAATTAACCCCACACTGGGATGCTTATATTGCAGCAAGGCTGTTAAACGAAAATGAGCCTGAGAATAACTTAAAAGCTCTTCATAAAAAATATTGTTTAAACGGTGAAGGAGACGCTTTTACATTTGATTCCCTATTTAAGGGAATTCCATTTACACATATTCCAGTTAATACAGGATATTTATATGCAGCCAGGGATGCTGAAATTACTTATGATTTATACCAATTTCAAAAACCATTCCTAACAGAGAATGACCCAGTTTGTATCGAAAGAGATTTAACCGGCCCTGCTTTCGTATTTAATCATATAGAAGTACCATTGATAAATATAGTAGCAGAAATGGAAGATACCGGGGTTGCATTTGACTTTGACCATGCAGAAAAATTATCAAAAGAATATAATCAATTATTAAAAGAGGCAGAAGAGAAATTCTATAAAGAATGTGATAACTTTGGTGAAGCTCTTGATAATTATAGAGATAAAAAAGGAGCAGCTAATAAATTACAATATCCAGTTAATATATCAAGCCCAGCTCAGATAGCTATAATGCTTTACGATGTATTGGAAATTAAACCAGTAGATAAAGATAAGCCGAGAGGTACCGGAGAAGAAGTATTAACTAAGATAGACCATCCAGTTGTAAAAGCTATTTTAGATTATCGAGGAATAGCTAAATTATTAAGTACCTATATTGATAAGATGCCTGCAATTGTAAATCCTAAGACAAGAAGAATTCATGCAAGCTTTAATCAAATGGGAGCAGATACTGGAAGATTTAGTAGTTCAGACCCTAATATGCAGAACATACCATCTCATAATAATGAAATAAGAAAGATGTTTAGAGCAAGTGAAGGATGTGTATTATTATCCAGTGACTACTCAGCTCAAGAGCCAAGATTAACAGCTCATATGAGTGGTGATGATAAGATGATTGCAGCATATAAAGCTGGAAAAGACTTATATGTAGAAATAGCATCAATTGCTTATGGATTACCATATGATGAATGTAAAGAATTTAGAGCAGATGGAACAAGGAATCCTGAAGGTAAAGAGCGAAGAGGTGCAGCAAAGGCAATTGTACTTGGGGTTTGTTATGGTAAAGG
>DHFP01000113.1 GCA_002402315.1 Clostridiales bacterium UBA4821 | reverse complement strand
AGGTTAATTATGTCCCACAGCCGAAGAACGATAATATTATCGGCTCTTTGATTTCATCAGGATTTAAATTAATTTTAATTATATTTTTTCCTTTTTCATAATTGAATTCATAATTACATTTTTCGGTATCGATATAGTAAATATCTGGGAAGGTTATTTGAATTTGAACCGGATCAATCGAAACAGAATCATATAGAATTGGCCATTTTAGTATGGTATCGTAATTATTTATTTTATATAAAATGTTACTATTATAATAAATATCAGAATTTATACTAATGTGGAATTCTTCAATTTTAGGATCATTACTAGCAATTGATAAATAATCTATCCTTCCAATAGAATAAAATGAATACCCGGATTTCTCTGTATTAGTGTTATGAATAACATTATCAAGTAGGTCTTTATATGAATTAAATTTAGACGGTTCAGGCAATAATATGCCTTTTCCATAAACTTCAATATCAAATTCTGGGGGATCTCCTGTATATAAGTAAGGATAATTAAGGATATACGGCAATTTATCATTGAGGTTACCGATAATTTCAAAATTTTGTTTTATTCCAAGATCTCTATAGATGTTAATTCTATTTACAAATTTACTGTACCTCACTGATCCCTTCCTAGAGAATTCATAATTTGAACTTTCAAAAATACTTTCTTTTTCATTTGGAGAAAGTATGTCATAATAAAAACAATATATGGAGGGATGTTTTGAATTAATTCTCTCAATATATCTAATTGTTTCATTTGTATCATCATCCAAAGTAAAAGGTATGGCTATTGGAACCCATTCGTTGTCTTCTGAGATAGCCGCAAAATGATAGATAAAACGAGACTTATTTTTTACTTTGGGGGTGTATATTTCAACAGGAATCCTAATTAGATTTGTATTTTTCTTAAAAGAACTATCAATAGTCGTTGTATACCCAATATAAAAAATATTAGTAGGATAATTATTGTTTAATTCGATTAAACTTAATTGAACCCATTTAGGATATTCGTCACCAATATAATTAATTTTTAGTCCAAAATGATTTTCAGGAACAGTATCAATATTAGTAATATTAATTTCAGAAATAGTTGGAAATTTATCAGTTTTAATATCTAATGGAATATTATTGCCCTCTGTATTGAACAAATAAAGATTTTCAACTCTTAATTTATTTTCATTGATTAAAGTAACATACGTAACTTTGAGTATATCTTCATTATCTTGTATGTTATAATAAAAACAACTAAAATTACTATCTTTGAGGCAGTAAATGTTTTCATTTGTTTGATCATTTGCAAGAAAAGTAGGATTATTTGAATAAAAAAATATTAACAAAAAGAATAAAATAATTTTAAAATTCACAAATAATAATATTTTATACAATATATAAAATTAATGATATAGAAACATCAATAATCTCATGAAGAATCATATATCTTTATCTACAGAAACATTAAGCATTTATTAATTACCCCATTTATAAGATTTCAAATATTCATATAACTAATATTTACCAATAAATTTTAATATTAAACTTAAAAACAGAAATTATTCCGTATATATATCAACTGTTTCTTGAATATGCCCTAATCCCGCCCATGTTTTGATTGCAGAAATAATTTTATTATAAGATTTCAGTTCTTTATATCTAAAACTATCTCTTCTTTGGTTGTAGGTAATAAAATTCTTACCAATATCATTCTTAAAGTCGAATAAATTACTTTTTACTTTTCCTGCTAATTTTTTCTTTGAATAATCGGAAAATAAACCAACTTCATGATTTAGTAATCCATCCACAATGTCAGTAGTAAAAAATTCATTAGGCTTTTCATTGATTTTAGGCAATCTAGTTACTAGTACCGAGGCTATTGCTCTTTTAAGTTCTGCCCCATCGGTTTCAGGCACAGCTAAAAAAGAAGTAGGGGGTTCGGATTCAATTGATTTGATTTTTATGAATTCGTTGGCTAAAATTTCATCAAAGAAATTCACATGCCCATAAAATAAAATCTTAGGAAAAACAATTAATCCTGCACATTTAGAATTTTTGCATTTTTGGCTTGTTACAGATTCTTCACTGCCAATTAAAAGAATAGATGGTTTGCCTAAATCTTTATGATAATGGGGAGATTGAATATCCGCGAGAATAGATGGCCCTAGAGCCCCATATTTATCAAAACTCGATAAATCTTTAGTTGGGTCTAATGTTAAATCACTAATTAACCAAAATCCTTTTCTTGAAGAAACAAGGTCCGGGGTAAGATTTTCTATTAAAGGTTCTATTCTATGAAAACTGTAACCTGCATTTCTAAAAGGATGTGGAAATTTAGATAATTCTTTAGTAAAACCTATGACAATTCTCCATAGTTCTAATTGGCTATATTGATATTCAGGCAAATAATTTTTCACCTCCAATGAAGATCTCTTTTTTACCCAAGATTTGAAATCCTAATAAGGTAGGAATTCTTATACCGGCATTACCGCAAGTAATTTTAGGTATATTAATCCAAATATAATCAAGTCCAATATCAATGCTAATTGGTTGGTGTGTATGTAGATCTAAACCATGTAATCCAATAAAATCATCTTTCTCTTTATGCTTGATAAGTAAGAGACGAAAAGGATATTTTCCGGTTGTAAAAAAATTAGCAATTTTCTGGATATCTATGCTTCGGTCAAATAATATTTCTATAGGCTCTCCAAATACGCCCCTTCTATCCTCTATAATTTCTAATAATTTAACATATTTATTAATAAAAATTCTGTTAAAATTAAAAAGATGATCTGGAGTTTTAGAAAATGTAGTTGTTACTTTTCCATCATAATAAATTTCATTCAAAAATATTGGATCTTTGTCCTCAGAGTCATCTTCTTGTATCCTAGTAGAGGTGCGGTAGTATTCCTCCTTAACTAACTTATATAATTTATCTTCTATTTCAGAAAGCCCTCGTTTAGTCCATAATTTAAGAGATAAACTATTTCTGTCTTTATAATCTGTAAATATATCATCAAATTTTATCCCAATTCCTCTAAAAGTATATTCAGTTTCATATTTTTTTAAGGTGTCATTGGATTGCCAACACCTATCTAAGTTAATTGTGTTATCGGCCCATTTTTTTACAAAAGAGTCAGATTTTTCTGATTTCTCTAATGAAAAAAATTGCCATATTCTCCCTCTAGAAGTATCGAGGAATCCAGCATTTTTATTTTCTTTATTAGCCAATCGATAAAAATCTTCTTCATTAGATTTGTAAAGCTTATACTCTTTTGGAATATTTCTTGATAAATCATAATCCTCAGGATAATTAGATTCTAAAAAATATGTTTTCAAGTGAGGATATTCTATTTTACCATATTCTAAATACAGCTCCTTATTTTGACTGAAAACATGATTTAATAATTCATGAAAACTAGAACGAGTATCAATAATTTTTTGGTCAGTCAAATATATCCCCATTGAGAGAAAAAGAACTTATATATAAATATAACACTTATGTGCCTAAATTTGAATTAAAATTATATGTTCATTTCCTTAATCAAAAATCAATAAAGGCTTTTTTTAAAAAACTTAGTATTGTTGCAACTTTACTCATATATCAAGCTCTTTTCTTTTCATGTCCAAATTATGAGTTCACTATCTCAGAATCACTGCCACTTCAGTATAGTTCAATATTAAATAAATCCATTAGCCCTAAAATTAAGGCCAACTTATTTTTCTTACACTCTTCTCTTATTGTGATACTTTAAACTAAAATTTAGTTACTTTTGCTCTAAAAATAATGTCCTCTAATTTGGCCTTAAAAATAAGAGTATCATCACAAAACCCACCTTGGCGCCCATCTAGTGATTCAAACCACGACTATAAGTTAATGTATTTGATTTCTCATAATTAATAAATTTGTAATCAAGAATACCGCATGCTTTATTTTCATGCACGATAATTATAAATAAGCTCCTTCTTGAACTGCACCGGTAAATATGTCAAATACAAGAATGGACACGTCTATTCTAGATGTGATCAAATCTGGTATAATGCCGTTCACCGCTAAAGAGGTTGAGGAGAAGGTACACCTCGGCCACTATGGTGGTGCATTGGTTGAAAATTTTGAGGTCTGATATTAAGGCCAATAGACCCTATGCTCAAGGCTTTAAATGTGATAAGCGAAGAAATGTGCTTAGTCACCAGAATCAATGGATTTACTGGTTTGAGCGGTAGGAACAGTAGGTGAGTTGAATTACTGCTACCGTAAATAACTGCATTGAAGGGCTGCCTGGCCCTAAAATTAAGGCCAGTTCTAGGGGAGAGCATCTTATAGGCCAGTATGTTGAGCTGCTGGAGGATATTCCTCTCTTTCTTGACGGCATGGCCCTGCCAAACGGTCCGTTCAAAAAAGGCCAGATTGTGAGAGTCGATGAAAGGCTTGCACGGCCCCTTGAGATACTAATAGCAAATGAGTATGCTAGGCAGTTCAAGAGGGATTCAGATGAGTGAAGCCCGAGATGGCGATTTGGCCCTAAAAATAGGGCCAATGCCCTCGATTGATAGCCCTATCGTTTCCTGGGCAACTTACTACCGCTCTCTTGGGTGGAACGCTATCCCGATAAAAACGATGAATAAAATACCCCTGATAGAGTGGAAGGCATACGAAAAGAAAATGGCAACTAAAGAAGAAGTTGAAGATTGGTTTAGCAAGTGGCCTAATGCGGACGTAGGAATAGTTTGTGGAGATATCAGCGGAATCGCAGTTATGGACATCGATATAGACAAGGGCGGCCTTGACTCTTTGAACAGCATCAAACCTAAAGATTATAACTTGCTTACGCCCCTTGTTAAGACTGGAAGAGAAGGCGGAGGCTACCACTACTACTTCAAGACAAATGGCAGGCATGTCCAAAAGATCACAGATCTAAGGCCGGGCATAGATATCCAAGGCGAAGGTGCCTATGCAAAGGCCCCACCTTCTATACATAAAACAGGAAGGCACTACCGCTGGATAAAGTCGCCAACTGACTTCCCGCTGGCCGAGATTCCAGATTGGCTTGTCAACGTGATTGAGGCAAAAAGTAACAAGCCTAATTTTAGGGCCAATAATACAGAGCATAAAGACAGGGAAAAAGAAGGTATAATAAAAAGCGGAAGGCGGAACATGGAGCTCACAAGCCTTTCCGGGGAGCTATACAATAGGGGCTACGATCCTAAAAAGATCAATGAGTGCCTCCACGCCATCAATAAGACCCTCACAGAAGAGCCCCTGCCGGAGATGGAAGTTGACAGGATAAAAACTGACTGGCCCACAAGGCATTTCCTAGAAAATGATGCCGGAAATTCTGAGAGGATGGTCTACTACTTTGGCAACATGTTCAGGTACTCCCCTCCTGAGGACATATTCTACGTGTGGGATGGCAGGCGCTGGGCAATGGATGAGATGAACATGATCTGGGAGCTTGCTGTTGAGACTATCAAAAATATCGCCAAAGTAGAGACAGAAAAAGCAAAGAGCGAGGAAGAGCTAAAGAA
>DHFP01000001.1 GCA_002402315.1 Clostridiales bacterium UBA4821 | reverse complement strand
TTGTCATAGCCGGCGCAAGATATATGGATGAGATGACTGCTGAAAACGATCAGGAAGATGTAGAGGAACAGGTTGATGGCATTGACGAAGCAAGCAAGCTGAAGGGAGAAACAAATTAATGATAAGTGTAATGACGGTTTTTGGTACAAGACCGGAAGCAATAAAAATGGCATCTCTGGTTAAAGAACTAAAAACTTATAAGGAGTTTAAGACTACAGTATGCGTAACTGCTCAACATAGACAAATGCTGGATCAGGTATTGGATATTTTTGAAATAAAGCAGGACAACGACCTGAATATCATGCAAGAAAGACAAACACTAATAGGTCTAACCACAAGAGCCCTGGAAGGACTGTCTGATATAATGGCAGAGGAAAGACCTGATGTTGTACTGGTTCATGGCGATACTACGACAACATTTGCGGGTTCATTATCTGCATTCTACAGCAAAATAAAGGTAGGACATGTTGAAGCAGGACTGCGTACCTTTGATAAGTATTCACCTTTTCCGGAGGAAATGAACCGAAAGCTTACGGGAGCATTAACGGATTATCATTTTGCGCCAACTCTAACTAACAAAAATAATCTCCTAAACGAGGGTGTAAGTGGTAAGAAAATATATGTTACCGGCAATACAGTTATTGATGCCCTGAAGACCACTGTAAAAAGTAATTATACATTTACAAGTGAAACACTCAAAAACTTAGATTTCTCAAAAAGGATAGTACTGGTTACAGCGCATAGGAGAGAAAACTGGGGTGAACCTCTAAGACAAATTTACCGTGCACTCAGAACAATTGCAGATAGCTATAATGATATTGAAATAGTATACCCTGTTCATCTAAATCCAATAGTTCAGGAAGCAGCCAGGGAGATACTTGGTAACATGTCAAGAGTTCACCTGATTGACCCTTTGGATGTACAAGAACTCCATAATGCAATGGACAGATGCTATATGGTCATGACTGATTCCGGAGGGCTTCAGGAAGAGGCGCCTGCATTAGGCAAGCCGGTTCTCGTTTTGAGAAACGAAACTGAGAGACCGGAGGCTGTTACAGCAGGAACTGTTAAGGTTGCCGGTACTGAAGAGGAAAACATAGTAAAATTAGCATGTGAACTTTTAGATGACCACAAAGAGTATAACAAAATGGCAAGAGCAGTCAATCCTTACGGGGATGGAAATGCATCAAAAAGAATTGCAAAAGCATTATTATATGAGTATGGGTTATCAAACCAAAAACCAGATGAATTTAGAACATAATGTTGGACATCAACGTGTCAATGTACCTGTCCCCTTGATACGCTTTTAACTCACTGAGAAACCATTTCCAGCGATGGTACCTTTTATGGTATCAATATTTGCAGTTTCCGGATCGAACGTTACGGTTAGTTTGGAAGTTGTTAGATTCAGGGAAGCATTTGAAACCCCGCTTAATGCTAAAACAGAATTTCTTAATCTGTCGGCGGTATCATCTCCGGCCACTCCAACTACGTTAAAGCTTGTAGTTTCCATTTATTTACCTCCTAATTATACCTATAGTATTAGTTTTCACAAATAAATTAAAATTATTACTGACTAGATTACATCTATATAAATTCTGTTAAAGATTGTTTTTAACTGTAAACTATATAGATAACCAAATTGGGAATAATCTAATACCCTTCGGAAATAATATATATTATTGTACAAATTTTTCTGGAGGGTGGAATGTCTAATGCAGCCAGTGCTTGAGCATCAGTATATCGATATAAATCAACCTTTTGCTTTTAGAAAATTTTCAAATGTATTCTGCGATTTGTTAAACCAAACCAACAAGGACTATGATTGTATAGTGATATTATGTATTGGAACCGACAGGTGCACAGGAGATAGCTTTGGGCCTTTGATTGGATACAAGCTCTCAGGAATAAAATATGATGATGTATTTATATATGGGACCCTTGATAACCCAGTACATGCCAAGAACCTGGAAGAAACCATAAAGACTATTTATTTAGTGCATGTAAAACCAATGGTGGTTGCTATTGATGCCTGCTTGGGCAAGATGGATCATATTGGTTCTATATCTATGGGGAGAGGTTCTATAAAGCCAGGTTCCGGTGTAAGCAAAGACCTTCCGGAAGTTGGCGATATATTTATAACAGGTATAGTTAATTTTAGCGGATTCTTAGAGTTTATGGTTTTACAGAACACCAGGTTAAGCCTTGTAATGAAAATGGCTGATATAATAGCTCTGGGGATAAGGTATGGGTTATGGAAATCCAGAGAATACAAATCAAATAGGGTTGAATCGATAATGTAGAAAAAAAGCATCTCCCTGAAACATGGTTAAAAAAAATTAAAAGTACTTTACATGTGTTTACATTTTATCGAAAAATGTTATAATAAATATTACATATAGAGTTGTTAAATTTTTACCAAACTATGTCAAGGGGGACATAAAAATGTACGATCTTAAGGTTTTTAGTTGTAACGCTAGCAAGGCATTTGCGGAGGAAATCTGTCAGTATTTGAAGATACCCCTTGGTCAAAGCGAATCATTCAAATTTGATAATGATAATACTTTTGTAAAGATATTGGAAAAAGTACGTGAAGATGATGTGTTTATTATACAGACCTCCATGCCGCCCGTTGATGCAAACTTTATGGAATTACTGATTATGATTGACGCAGTAAAAAGATCATCTGCAAAGAAGATATCGGTTGTACTTCCATACTTTCCATATGTTCGTTCAGATAAAAAAGACCAGCCCAGGATTGCAATAACTGCAAGACTGGTTGCAGATTTACTCACTGCAGCTGGAGCAGACAGAGTTCTTACCTGTGATCTTCACTCAACCCAGATACAGGGTTTTTTCTCAATTCCGGTGGATCAGCTTACAGCTGAACCTCTTTTATCAAACTATTACGCAAGAAAAGGATTTGATGACCTTGTAGTCGTAGCAGCTGACGCAGGCAGTTCCAAAAAAGCGTATAAGTATGCCAGGAGCTTAGGTGTTCCAATGGCGCTATTGGATAAAAGAAGACTGGGAAACAAGCAGGAAGTTGCTATTGAAAATCTGATAGGTGAAGTGGAAGGCAAAAGAGCAGTTGTATTTGATGATGAAATTGATAGGGCCAGTTCCCTTATTGAGGCTGTAAATACATTAATCAAACATGGCGCAAAAGAAGTTTATGCGGGTTGTACACATCCTGTTTTGTCAGGACCTGCAATTGAGAGAATAAAGAACTCACCGGTTAAGGAAGTTATAGTTACAAACACCATTCCACTGACACCCGAGAAAAAATTAGACAAGATAACGGTACTCACAATGGCACCGGCATTTGCAGAAGCAATAAAGAGGATACATTACGGTGATTCAATGGGAGAAATGTTTGATAGTGATGAGGTAATAAAATTAATTTCTCAAGTTTAAATATAAAGCTAGGTAAAGTTAGGGACGGTTCTTTGNNCAAAGAACCGTCCCTAACTTTACCTTTTTTTAGACATAACTATAATACATTGACAATGAAATTCATAGAATGAAGTAGATAGACTTAAATATATATTTACATAATTGTATATATGTAAAAAAGTTAGTTAATAATAAATGTAAGTAATATATTGGAATTATTTCAGGTTTGAATGTGGAGGTAATGTATGACAAAAAGCTGCTCCAGAAGAATAGTTGTATTGCGTGATATTCCTTCAAATATTATTGAAGAAGCCATACTGGTACTAAAAAACGAAAGTACTGTAGTAGAAAAAGATACATTAGAGAAAAATAAAATTGAAAAGAAACGGGATTTTCTCATTATAAAAGAAGCCGAAACGATAATTAATAGCTTTGTTAACGATAACAATAAATTATCTAATAAGACAAGTTCTATAAGGAAATTAAGTAGAAGATGGTACATAGATTTACTTATTAATACAACCTTGATAGTTGGGATAAGTGTGTTCATTTACTTGATTTGTAAAGCTTTTTAAAGATATAAAAAATAGAATGCATTTGTGCTATAGGGCAACGTAATAAAACTATACGTTTGCCCTATTGTGCATTTGCAAGAACTATATAAACAGTATTTGTTGTGCTATAATTGAAAAGGTAAAACTATACAAAAGGAAATATTATGAAAATTAGAAATATAGAGATTGAGAACAATGTTTTTTTAGCGCCTATGGCAGGGGTTACAGATATGCCCTTCAGACTTATCTGCAAAGAAAAAGGCTGTGGGCTAACCTATACCGAAATGGCCAGCTCAAAGGCATTCCACTATTCTCATGAAAAGACTCACAGGATAGCCCGATTAAGCTCAAAAGAAAAGCCGGCAGCTGTTCAAATTTTCGGCTCGGATCCTGATGTCATGGCTGAAACGGCAGGTAAGCTGTCCGAGGAAAGTGTAGATTTAATTGATATCAATATGGGATGTCCGGCTCAAAAGATTATTAAAAACGGTGAAGGTGCTGCATTAATGTTAAAACCCGAATTGGCAGGTAAAATTATCGAAAGGGTTGTAAGAATCAGTGCCGTGCCTGTTACTGTAAAGATGAGAAAGTGTTGGAATGAATCAGGGCAAGGGGCAGATGCAATTGAACTGTCACGTATTGCTGAGGCCAATGGAGCTTCAGCAGTTACCGTGCATGGCCGGACCAGGGAACAGTTCTATTCAGGAAAGGCTGATTGGGAGATAATAATGGAGGTGAAGAAAACTGTTTCAATACCGGTCATAGGTAATGGTGATATATCAAATCCTCAGGATGCCGAACATATGATTCAATATACCGGATGTGATGCAGTCATGATAGGGAGAGCTGCACAGGGGAATCCGTGGATTTTTAGCAGAACAATCAAGTACTTGGAAACAGGCCAACTTTTACCTGAGCCTACTCCCCAGGAGAAAATAGAGATGGCAGTAAGGCATTTCAGGGATATGATAGAATATAAAGGTGAATATGTAGGTGTGAGGGAAATGAGGAAACACATAGCCTGGTACCTGAAAGGTTTAAGGAATGCGGTTAGAATCAGGGAAGAGATAAATAGGATGGAAGATCCTGATGAAGTTGTTAAGATGCTTGAGGAGTATATAGAGAAGTATGAGGAATGATGAAATAATAAAACGCGATTTTAAAGTGAGATATTTTTTGAATTTATTGTTTTATCATTCCTAAAGTAGGGGGGACTGTCGTGACTATTCATAAGGCAGAGAAAAAAGACATAATAGATCTATGCGATATGTGGTTCGAACTGCAAAACCATCATAGAAATTTAGCTGCATATATGGAAGAGACCAAGGATTGGAGAAGTGACAAGGAGAAGGAACTTTTGCTGGTATTGGAGAGTAATAACTCCCAAATTTTTATTGCGCGGGATTTTAATGGAGCTGTTGGATATATCAGAGGATGTGTGAAAGAAATGTCTCCGGTATTCATAAATCCGAAGGTAGGGTCTATAGATGAACTCTTTGTTAGAGAAGGAGTACGTAGGGAAGGCGTAGGAAAAAAGCTGGTTGAGTACCTAAAGCTGTGGCTTATAAGCAAAGGCGCTGCTGAAATAGCTGTTCATGTAAGCCGTGATAACCGGCAAGCTAAGGATTTTTGGGACAGGATGGGGTTTGAGACCATTTCCCTTAGAATGATTAAAAAGATATAAGAGGTGGAATGTATGAAGGTGGCACGGGCTTCAGAAATGAAAGAGATAGATACATTTACAATAGAACAGATGGGTATCCCCGGTATAGTCCTTATGGAAAACGCAGCCATCCAGGTAATAAGACAGATTGAAGAGGATCTAAATGGAGCAGCCAATAAAAACATAGTAGTGTTTGCCGGTAAAGGTAATAATGGGGGAGATGCACTGGCAGCTGCCAGGCATTTGCATAATCTTGGGTCTAATGTTCTTGTGGTACTTGTCGCTACAGAAGATTCAGTTAAAGGAGATGCAAGAATAAACCTTGATATAATTAAGAGGTTAGGCATAAAACTTGTAGTGGCTGAAGACATGTCATTTAGTGAAGAGATAGCAACATCCTTGTATCTGGCAGATGCTATAGTTGACGGTTTGCTAGGAACAGGTATGAAGGGAAGAGACAGCGGTTTGTTTGCCGGCATGATACATATAATCAATCAGGTTGGACGATATGTTGTTTCTGTTGATATCCCATCTGGTATAGATGGTGATACGGGAGAGGTATGCGGAGCTTGTGTTGAAGCTGACAAAACCGTTGCTCTGGGTCTGCCAAAGCTTGGACTGCTTGTAGGTGAGGGGGCAAAATTTGCCGGACGGATACATGTTGCGGATATAGGCATTCCTCAGAAATCAATAGAACAGAAGAATCTTAATATTAATCTTATTACAAAAGAAGATGTAAAGGAATTTATCCCGTCCAGATCTCATTACGCTCATAAAGGAAATTTTGGAAAGGTATTAGTGATTGCCGGGTCAACCGGCTTGACAGGAGCAGCCACTCTCACCAGCTGTGCTGCTTTGCGGACAGGTGCCGGTTTGGTGACATTAGGCGTACCTGCCAGCTTGAATAACATTTTGGAATGCAAGCTGACCGAGGTTATGTCTGTACCTCTTGCTGATAATGGAAACGGCTGTATTAGTGCCAAATGCATTTACTATCTTGATAAGATACTGCAAAATTACAATGTATTGGCAGTTGGGCCTGGACTTGGCTGTAATCCGGATACTATAGAGGTTATTTCATGGATTGTAGAGAATAGTCCAATTCCTCTAATAATTGACGCAGATGGAATAAATTCTTTGTGCCGGAATATAGATGTAATAAACAGAGCAAAAACTCCGGTTGTCCTCACTCCTCATCTGGGAGAGATGTCCAGACTGACCGGACTGGAAGTAGAGGCAATAATTAAAGACAAAGCCAGGGTACTTAAAGATTACTCAGGACAATGGGCTTGCACTATAGTTCTAAAGGATTGGAGGACTTTAATTGGTACCCGGGATGGTCAGATATTTATTAATACAACGGGCAATGCGGGTATGGCTACAGCCGGAAGCGGAGATGTCTTAACCGGAATGATTGCTTCGTTTACTGCACAGGGTTTAACCAATGTATCGGCAGCTATTGCAGGAGTACACATTCATGGTCTTGCGGGGGATATTTCGGCAGTGGAAAAAGGACAAATGGGTATGATTGCCGGAGATATACTGGAGAATATTCCGTATGCAATAAAGGAGGTTATAGGAAGGAGATGAACTGCTGTTTTGCTAAACCTGAGAGTAGTCATCACAGCTGTTTTCCTAGTTATATTGACCTGTGGGTGCAGACCTGCAGCTAGTGCTGATAATTTTCAAAATATACAGAAGAAGTTGTTTGAGTTAAGAAGTTACAAGTGCACAGCAGATATCGTAATTTTTACTAACAAGAACAAAACAGGCTACAAAATTAATCAGTATTATACTCACCCGGGAAAGTATCGTGTTGAAGTGATTTACCCGGATTTTTTAAAGGGCGTGGTGATGGTCAGTAATGACAAGAATGTATGGGTATCCAATCCTAGCTTAACTGTAAAAAGTACATATTACTTTGACAACTTTTTAAATTCGACGGGGAACAATACTTTCTTAACAGAGTTCTTTAGTAACTATGTTAAATCCGAAAAATCACAAATGGCTATCAAAAACAAAAAATATAAACTTAGTACGTATATTTCTAACGGTAACACTTACATGGATACAGAAGTGCTTACAATTAAACCGGATGGATGTCCCGAAAGCTTGGAAATATTTGACCATCAAGCAAACCTGAAAATATTGCTGAGCTATAAAGAATTTGTTATGAATCCTAAGCTGGATAACAAGCTCTTTGAATAGACTGGTTGTTATCAAAATTTAATTTGACGGTATTAGGATAAGATTATATAATTAAAATATAATCTACTTATATACTCTCTCCTAATGCATATCTTTTGTTCATATAATCTGACTTTTAAGGGAATAATGCTATAAAGTATATTTAGGCTTCTACAAAAGGAAAAAAATCCTTAAAGAAACAATCTCTACAGTAAATTGATTAAATACTTGTACTAGATTGGGGGGGTTATTTTGGCTGAAACAAAAAAAATACTAATTAGTCTTCCTAACAGCTTGTTGAAAGAGGTGGATTCTATTGCTTCTATTCAAAAAATAAATAGAAGTGAATTTGTTAGACAGGCTATGAAACTTTATATCCGCGAGAAGAAGAAACTGGAGATGAGAGATAATATGAAGAAAGGTTATCGGGATATGGCCGAAATAAACCTGAAACTGGCAGAAATATGCGTTGAAGCAGATAACGAAATTCAAAAAAATTATGAGGACCGTTTAGCGGAGTGTGAGTAGAGTGGTTATAAAAAGAGGCGATATTTTCTATGCTGACCTGAGTCCGGTTGTCGGGTCTGAACAGGGTGGAGTTAGACCTGTTCTAATAGTACAAAACGATATAGGTAATAAGTATAGTCCCACTGTTATTGCGGCGGCTATTACTTCACAGATAAATAAGGCTAAGCTTCCTACACATATAGAAATCGGTGCTCAGGAGTATGGGTTGGCAAAAGATTCGGTCATTTTACTTGAACAGATTAGAACAATAGATAAAAAGAGGCTTAGAGAAAAGATAGGCCATTTGGATGATGAATTAATGGAAAAGGTTAATGAAGCACTTGGGATAAGTTTTGGGTTACAAGATGTATAAGGAGGTACATAGTGTGAAGAAAAAAATATTAATAGGTTTTTTGGTCTTTTTACTGGGTTTTATGTTATTTAACATTGTACAAGCTGTAGAAATCGTACCAGGATCAGACGAGGATCCTTTAATTACTTCAAGCTATCTTGATAAAAAAGTCCAGGAAGTGGTTCTTAATATAGAAACATCAGTTAATCAAAAAATAAAACAAATTACTAACAGTATTTCTGTATTGGACAAGAAAGTAGAAGATATGAGCGGACAGTCATCAGAGGGAACAGGACAAGGTTTTAAGCCAATAGACATCCCAGCTGGCAAGAAGTTAACCTGTGAAGCAAGTGCAGAAATTATCCTGAGGGCAGGCAAGGCAAAAGTAGTTAGTGAAACCGGGGCAGGCCTTTCAGATGTTACGTCTGGTGCAGATATCAAGGCTGGAGAATATATAACTAAAGACCATCTGCTCATAGTACCGCGGACTGATGGAAGGGGATTGGCTGCTGTGGCTAATTCAGTTGTAATGATAAAGGGTAAGTATGTAATTGAATAGAATTATGATTATATGCATGTTAGTAGGAAGGAGAGAATCTTCAATAAGAAGATTTTCTCCTTCCTGTTTGAAAGAAAGATGGTACTTTAACGAATTTTGTGTTTTATCTCCCTCTCTATCTCTCCCTCACATCAAGGGAGAGTAAAAGTATTTCTTCGAAGCCTTTCTTTTCCTTCCCTTCGAAGTGAGGGGAAGATAGAAGGGGAGATAAAGATTTTAGAATTTAGTATAACAAATTATGTACCTTTAGTGATATAATAAGGAATGGGGATGCGACCATTCGCTTTGCTCAAGGAACGTCCCCAAAATCTATTGCTGCTACATGACGGTAATAGATAATATTTGTGAGGTTGCAGGAGGGTATTTAATAAATGACAAAAAAGATTCTAATGTTAATTATCGGGATTTCAGTTTTGGTATGTAGTTATATATTACTTAACAGGTATAAGGTAGAAGAGAGAAATAGCTATGTTGAGATTGCAGTTGATATGACTGATTTTCAAGACCTGGCAGGACAGATGGGTGTCAATTTTAGTGAGGTAGCCCAGGATTTAAAAAACGCCGGGACAACTTCACTAGCAGTACATGAGGTTACTCCAGAGGATCTTAAAAAACGGGGTTATATTGCATATATGCCGCTGGGTGACTTGATTATGGGAACATATTCTTTAGGGGCAGCTAGCCCCATAGTGTCCGATATAGTATCCGGCTACAAGGGTAAGGAAAATACAAAAGAAATTTATAACTACAGTGTTGTAATAACACAAAATAAAGATATATTTGATTTCTTAAACAGGTCTTTAGGTAAAAGAACAATCATTAAATCAATATCTCCCAGAGATAATTCATATGCCATTATAATTCAACAGAAGGTTAGGAATCTAGGGGCGTTAGGATTAGGATTTTACGAAGAAGACCTTAAATACGCTAAAAGTCTGGGATTTTTAAACCTTATTCCAAGAATGCAGACTTATCCGGGAATAGATGAAGAGGAAATTAACTATAAAATTGATCAGGTCAAAAGATTTGGAGTAAGTACAGTAGTTTTTGCAGGAGAGACAGTTATCGGTTATGACGCAGATGTTGAAAGCAAGCAGGAAATTCTTAAGTATGCGGCCAGGCAGTTCCAGGCTAAAGGATTGGTTGCTGCAATTATAGAAAAACCGGCAGAAGAAAACATAAACAAGATACAGCGGGGAATAACGGCATTTTCGAAAGAAAGCCAATATACGTCAACAAAGGTTTTTTCAGTAGATTTGGATATGAGAAAGACCTACGATCCCAGGGATATTGTTGACCAGTGGTCCAGAGCTATAGCTGAAAGGAATACTCGGGTTGTTTATGTAAGGCCTATTCTCAATCTTGACAAGGAAGCTCGGGAGAACTTAAAGGACAACCTGGCAGCCATCAGTTCTATATCCCAGAGAATAAAGGCAATGGGATTACAGATAAACATTGTAAAGGGTTTAGGCAAGACCTATCCGCAAAGCTTCCTGAGACTAATAATTTTTGCCGGAATAATAGCTGGAGGATTGCTGATCTTATTGAGCTTTGACAATATAAATAGTTATTTTGTCTATGGGATTTTAGGTTTGGGTGTTGGTGGTTCGGCAAGTATATTCATAAATGACATGATATATAACATAATAGGTGATCTTACAGTTAAAGCTGCAGCTTTAGCGGGTGCAATTATCTTTCCGTCTCTGGCATCTTTATATTTAATAAATGTATATTCAAAGTATTCAAGGATGGAACACAAACCAGGTTTTCCGGTAATTATAACTAAGAGTGTGTTAGCTGTAATTACAGCTGTAGGAATAGCATTGATAGGCGGGTTTATGGTAGCATCCTTACTGGCTGAAAGCAAGTATTTGTTAAAAATAGATATATTCAGAGGGGTAAAACTGGCTTTTGTTTTACCAATGGTAATGTTTATTGCCCTGTATATTAAGAAGATAGGTGTCTATTCCGACAAAGACGATAAGCCTATAAGCGTTTCATTACAGCTCAAGAAACTACTTAATACATCAGTAACCGTCAAGTATGTTTTAGCTGGTGGAGTAGTATTGTTAGCGCTGGTTGTTTTACTTTTACGAAGCGGTAACGCCCCTGTCGGGATGTCCTCTGAACTGGAAAGAAGTTTCAGAACATTTCTGGAGACTGTTCTTATTGCCCGGCCAAGAAGTAAGGAGCTGTTGGTATTTCCAATCCTGATGCTACTTGTTTATGCTTCCATAAAAAGATATAAAACCTTATCGTTTTTCATAATGTTTGCAGGGGTTGTTGGTTTAGCTGATATTGTAAATACATTCAGCCATCTGAGAATGTCACTGGAGTTGGCTCTGCGAAGTACGGTATACAGCTTGACATTTGGCTTGTTTGCAGGGATAATGCTTGTTTTATTGTGGAATTTAGCAGAGGAGAGGTATTTTAAGAATCTTAACGCGAGGAGAGAGACCCATTGAAAAAAGTTTTGATATCGGGATACTACGGATTCCACAATACCGGAGATGAAGCTATACTTGAAACACTTTGCAAAGAGCTGTCAGATGCAGGCGTAGAAGTCAATGTTTTATCGGCTGCACCTGAAGAGACTCAAAGAAGGTATAAAGTAAGAGCTTTTAACAGGGCCAACATAGGTGAGGTAATTAGGGCAGTAAGGAACTGCGATGTGCTGCTGAGCGGTGGAGGGAGTCTCTTCCAGGATATTACCAGTTCTGCCAGTCTATATTATTACCTTGGCATTGTAATTCTTGGTCTGATCATGAGAAAAGGTGTGCACATATATTCCCAAGGGATAGGACCTTTAAACAAGAGATTCAACCAGAAGCTGTTTTCAAAGGTCATTAGTAAAGCTAAATCAATTTCGGTACGGGATGCAGGTTCTTATGATGAACTTGTCAGGTTGGGGGTTAACAGGGTTCCTACAACTGTAACATCAGATCCGGTATTTTTACTGGAAGCAGCACCGGCTGAACAGGGTGCAGCCATACTAACTCAAGCTGGATTGGATGTTACTGACCAAAATACTTTGGTTGGTCTGGCAGTGAGACCATGGGGAGATAGGGAGACGGCTTCCGGCAATTTTGCTGAAACTGCCGACCGGATTATCGAGGAGTTCAATGTAAAGCTTGTATTATTCCCGTTTCATCATCCCGGAGATTTGGATTTTACCTTTGAAATAGTAAACAAAATGAAGCATAAGCCTTTTATTCTGGACAAGCAGTATCTCCCATCCCAAATCATGTCAGCCATGGGATTAATGCATATTAACATAGGAGTCAGGCTTCATGCGTTAATACTGTCTGCATGTATGGGAGTACCTATAATTGGTATTTCATATGATCCAAAGATTGATGGGTTTTTAAATAGTATGGGACTTAATTCTGTATGCACATACCAGAACTTACAATGGGATAAAATTAAGGAAGAGGTAATAAATATTAGTAGTAACCGGGCGTCCATAATAGAGGCAATTACCAGGAAAACTCAAGAAAGTAAAGAATTAGCCCGTAAGAATTTAAATCAATTATTGGAGGAAATAAATAGGTGAGAGAGGTAGTACAAATACTGGGGATACCTTTTGATTATGTTGATATGGAGGATGCCGTTGAAAAGGCTAAAAAATATGCAATAGGAGATAGACTAAGATCCATATTTACCCCGAACCCTGAGATTGTTATGGCCGCTCAACAAGATGAGGAGTTAAAAAGAGCTCTGAATTCTGCAGATATGCTAATCCCGGACGGCATAGGTATTGTAATAGCCTCTATTTTCTATGGTAATAAGCTGCCGGAGAGGGTTGCCGGATTTGACCTTATGTTAGAATTGATTATGTGGGGCGCCCATAAAGGATGGACCTTCTATTTGCTGGGAGGCAAGCCTGGAGTAGCAGACAAAGCCAAGTTCAAATTGGAGAAAGCCTATCCCAATATAAAAATTGTAGGAGTTCATCATGGATATGTTAGAGATGAGGAAGAAGAAGTAATAGCTCATATAAATCTGTGCAATCCGAATATCCTTTTGGTTGGTATGGGTGCGCCTTTGCAAGAAAAGTGGATTTTTAGAAATAGATGGAAGCTAAATGCAAATCTTGCAATGGGGGTGGGAGGTTCGCTTGATATAATGGCAGGAAAGGCTAGAAGGGCGCCGAAGGTATTTATAAAACTAGGCCTTGAATGGTTATACCGCCTGATTAAGGAACCTTGGAGAATTATGAGAATGATGGCATTGCCATTATTCTTGTCAAAGGTGATTTTAGAGACCAAATTGAAGAACCTTCCCAAGATTAAGAAACCTTAGGAATGATAAAATAATAAAACCCGATTTTAAAGCGAGGGATTTTTTGTCAGGACAAGGCGGAGGAAGGCGCAATAATTGCTTTATTGTAACTGACGACAACGATGTCCTGGCGAAAAATAACCGATTTAAAAATGGGAATTTATTATTTTGTCATTCCTAATAAATGCGAGGGCAGCGTATGAGTTTTATTGAGGCTAGGAGCTTGGTGAAAAAATATCACAAGGTAAAAGCGTTGGATGAAGTCAGCTTTGAAATAGAAGAGGGAACGGTTTTCGGAATTCTGGGCCCAAATGGTGCGGGTAAGTCTACTGCCATACTAATGCTTTCCACTTTGCTAAAGCCTGATGAAGGAGAAATATTATATAATGGCAGCAGCACGATAAAGAACCCGGGGATATTAAGACCTATACTTGGATTGGTACCCCAGGACATAGCTCTTTATCAGAATTTAAGTGCAAAGGAAAATTTAGAGTTTTGGGGAAGAATTTATGGTGTTAAGGAGCCGCTATTAACTTCAAGAATCAGTGAGATTGCACGGCTTGTAGGACTGTCTGACAGATTGAGGGATAAGGTGGATACTCTCTCGGGTGGAATGAAAAGAAGATTAAACATTGCTGCCGCATTAATCCATAAACCCAGAGTAATTATAATGGACGAGCCAACCGTAGGAATTGATGCGCAATCCAGAAAGTATATTATTTCTGCAATAAAACAACTAAATGCAGAAGGTTCTACTATCATCTATACAAGCCATTATATAGATGAAGTAGAGTCACTGTGTCATAAAATCACAATTCTAGACCGGGGAAGAGTTATAGCATGCGGAAATAAGGAAGAGCTAAGAAGGAAATCGGGTGTAAGGGAGAAGATTACTATAGAATTGGATAGTAATGACGAAAATAAACATCAAATTATACCCGAAGTTTTGGCTGCCTTTCCAGATTCAGAGGTAACTCAAGACGATAGGATGGTAGAAGTTGTAACTGATGAGTTAAGCACAAAGCTAAGTAAGATATTAAACGTGTTTGATAGAAATAATGTCAAGGTAGCCCAAGTGAATATTGATAAGCCAAATCTTGAGAAAATTTACTTCAGTCTTATTGAAAACAAGGCAGAGGCTGCGGATTAATCAATAAAGTCATAACTGCCTTTTGCACATGAAGCCTATTTTCAGCCTGATCTAATACCACCGACTGCGGACCGTCAATTACCTCTTCTGATACCTCGTACTCTCTATACGCCGGCAGGCAATGCATGAAAACAGCGTCTGGTTTAGCCATTGACATAACATCCTTAGTAACCTTATATGGAGAAAAGATTTGTATTCTTTCCTCTTTTTCGTCCTCCTGTCCCATGCTTACCCATGTATCTGTGTAAACTACATCAGAATTTGATACAGCTTCCTGGACACTTTGTGTAATTGTTACTTTACTGCCGCTGATATTTGCTTCTTTAAATGATTCATGTATGACCATACTGTTACATTCATATCCTTTAGGCGTGGCTATGCTGATGTCAATCCCCAGTTTTGTACAGATGTGGATCAGCGAGTTAGCTACGTTATTACCATCGCCGATATAAGCGAGCTTTCGTCCCTTCAGGGATCCCTTTACCTCTATCATGGTGAATATATCAGCCAGAGCCTGACAAGGGTGCATTAAATCCGTAAGTCCGTTTATCACTGGAATGTCAGCGTGTTTGGCTAGTTCCTCAACATCGCTGTGCTTATAAGTACGGATCATAATACCATCAAGGTACCGTGACAGAACTTTGGCGGTATCTTTTATTGTTTCTCCCCTTCCGAGATGGATGTCTGAGGAACTAAGAAATAAAGCACTACCGCCAAGTTGATACATGCCTGCCTCGAACGATATTCTTGTTCGGGTTGAAGATTTTGTAAAAATCATTCCAAGGGTTTTGCCCTTAAGATGGTGATGTTCTAAGCCTTCCTTCTGCTGCGATTTTAGTGTTTTGGAAAGATTGAATATGTTGTTTATTTGTTCTGCAGACAAGTCATAAATACTGATCAGATGTTTCATTATGTTGTTCCTCCAATTCTAATTCGTACTATCCTATTAAGGTGTCGTGTTATATAATTATACACAAACATGAATAAATATGCAATAAATAAAATGAAAATCAAAATATAATGGATATAGTGTAAAACTATACATATTTATGGTATAATCTAATATATCTTATCTTTCAGCGCATGACCGTAGGGGGAAATGAAATGTCAGGTATTAGATTAGAAAATGTCAGTAAGAATTTTCCAGGAGGCATCCTAGCAATAAACGACCTGTCAATGGAGATTTATAACAAAGAGCTTCTTATTCTAACAGGTCCTTCAGATTGTGGCAAGTCTACCCTCTTAAGATTAATAGCCGGTCTCGAAGACCCATGTTCAGGCAATATATATATTGATGGACAGTTGGTTAATTATATAGATCCTACAGAAAGAAATATAGCAATGGTATTTCAAAATTTGAACCTATATCCTCATATGACAATTTTTCAGAACATGGAGTTTGGTCCTAAATTCCGTAAGCTCAACATCAAGCAAGTAAGGGAGAATATAGTTAATATAGCTGAAATGCTGGAGATATCACACTTGTTGGACAAGCATCCAAATGAGTTAGATGTTTTTGAAAGGCAGTGTGTTGCATTTGCCAGAGCTGCAGTAAAGCATCCTAGAGTATATCTGGTTGACAGAGTAAGTACCAAGTGCAGTGAAAAGGAAAAGAAAAGACTTTATGAAGAAATAACCGCCATCCACCGGAAACTACGGGCTACAATAGTTGTTGCTATTGATAGTGATGTGGCTCCGGTTCGCATGGGGGACAGGACTGCAGTAATGAATAAAGGGCGGATTGATCAGATTGGGGCCTATGAAGAACTTTATAACAAACCTTCAAACAAGTTTGTTGCCGGATTCATGGGTAGAGGGCATACAAGTTTTATTAGTGCAAGGGTTTGTGAAGATGAGGAAAATGTTTATCTTAATATAGGCAGGAATAAAATAGGCTTGGAGACAGAGAAGGTAAAAGACTTGAAGGAAGGCCAATATATAAATAGAGAAGTAATTATTGCACTAAGGCCTGAAGACATCCGCTTTGATGATGGATTTCAATCTGGAAATGCCATAGAAGCTGAGATAGAGACAATAGAAACGTCAAAAGAGGAATCTTTCCTTAACTTGGTTGCAGAGGGCATACACTTCTGTGTAAAGACTTCAGATTATTCCATATTTAAAAGAGGAGACAGCTTAAGGGTTGCAGTTGATATAAGCAAAATACTACTGTTGGACAAGGATTCAGGAAGAGCTATTTAAAAAGCAATCCGGCAGATAAATAAATTTTTTGTATACTTAATAGGGGGTATACGGGTGGCAGAATATATTCAGGATATTGTCAATCAGATTAAGGGGTTTATAAATATTGAGTTTGGGTTCTGTGATGAAACAGGCACAATATTAGGTTGTTCTGAAGAGTTGAAGGTTGGTATTATTGATGAAAATATACAGGAGATTTTAGGCTGGTCTGAAGATGTCTGCGTATTAGATGATTATGTTTACCAAAAGTACTACAGGGATAAGAATGTAGACTTCATTGTTTTTATTAGAAATCCCAACCAGGATGCCATAAACTATATAAACGCAATCAGTATATGTATAATTAACTTAAAAAATATGAAAGAAAGTTACAGTACCAGGGCCAATTTTATCAGAGGTATTATTCTGGGTGAGGTACCAGCAGCCGATATATCTTTAAAAGCCAGGGAGCTCCATTTTGCACAGGATGTAACAAGAGTGGTTATACTTATAAGACTGCAGAAGCCGAGCAAGTCCAACGTTTATGAAATCATACAGAGCATCTTCCCTAACAAGGATAAGGATTTCATAGTTTCAATGGACGAGCTTAACACTGTTCTCATAAAAGAGGTAAAACCCGATGATAATGTAAGTCTTCAAAAGTTTGCTTCGGTAATAATTGATACCTTAAGCAGTGAGATTATGGTTAAAGCATATGTAGGAATAGGCGCACTTTTTAATAGTATGGTTGATTTATTAAGGTCATATAAAGAAGCTCAAACGGCACTTACCATAGGAGAAATATTTTATGGTGACCAGTATATAATCAGCTTTGACAAATTAGGACTGGGAAGGTTAATATATCAACTTCCCAGTGAGCTCTGCAGGCTCTTCCTGGATGAAGTATTCAAGGCAGTTGATGAAGAAATATTAGATGAAGAAACACTGCTTACAATCAATAAATTATTCGAAAATAATCTTCATGTCAGTGAGACGTCAAGACAGCTTTATCTCCATAGAAATACTCTTGTCTATAGATTGGAAAAGATTCAGAAAACCACGGGATTGGATTTGAAAAGGTTTGATGATGCAATAGTGTTTAAAATTGGGTTATTGATCCGGGAGTATCTAAGAAAGGTTTCACAAAACGAGCGGTAATTAAAGGTTGAGTAATCTTAAATTTTATAGTAAAATTATTATTACAAGTAAACATAATAGAAATATTAACGGCATTAAAAGGGGTAGTGCAAGTTTTGATAGAGATGAGAAATGTTTTTAAGACGTACCCAAGCGGTATGGAAGCATTAAGAGGAGTAACACTCAAGATTGAGAAGGGTGAATTCGTATTTTTAGTAGGGGCAAGTGGGTCCGGAAAGTCCACTTTAATTAAACTTCTACTCAAAGAAGAAGATGCTGCAAGCGGTTTTATTAAGATTGGAGATTTTATTGCAACTGAGATGAAAAGGAAGATGGTACCATACCTTAGAAGGAGTTTAGGTATAGTATTTCAGGACTTCAGACTCCTTCCGGATAAAACAATCTATGAGAATGCAGCTTTTGCTATGCGTATTGTTGAAGCTACGCCAAAAGAGATTCGAAGACAAGTCCCTATGGTTCTGGCTCTTGTCGGTTTAAGTAAGAAGGCAAATCAATACCCTCACGAACTTTCAGGAGGAGAACAGCAGAGGGCGGCTATTGCCAGGGCACTGGTAAATAACCCTTCAGTATTATTGGCGGATGAACCTACAGGAAACCTCGATCCGGAAACGGCATTGGATATAATGAAGTTGATAAGTGACATCAATCATCGCGGGACTACAGTGATTGTTGCTAGCCACGCAAAAGAACTTGTAGACACTTTAAAAAAAAGGGTGGTTGCTTTAGAAAACGGTAGAATAGTAAGTGATCAAAAGAAGGGTGTGTATACTGTTGAAGCTCAAAACTATCAAGTATCTTATTAAAGAGGGATTGGCTAATACTTGGAAGAATAAGATGATGTGTCTGGCGTCAATGGGTATAGTAGTGGCATCCTTGATAATACTTGGAATGTTCTTGCTTATTGGGGCTAACATAACTCATGTCGGGGAAATTATAGAATCGTCACTGAAGATTGAAGTGTTCCTGGAATCCAATACCAGCGAAGAAAAAGCCAGGGAAATAGAAGCCCGGATTAACCGTTTTAACCTGGGCGAGGCCAAGCTTATTACAAAGGAAGAAGCCGTTAATAGATTGAAAAGCAGGGATATGTTTAAAGGACGTGAGGAACTGCTTGAAGGTTATGTTTTGCCGCCATCGGTTGTACTAAGTCTAAAAAAAGCCGAGTACGGGGATAGAGCTGTAGAGCAGATAAAAGGCATACCAGGTATAGTTCCGGATAATATTAAGTACAACAAGGTTGTAATAGAGAAAGTGGTTAGATTTATGAATATTATCAGGATTGTAAGCCTGGTAGTGTTGGTATTATTGAGCGTAACAGCAGTTTTTATCATTTCGAACACTATAAAGTTGACTGTTTTTGCAAGAAGGAAAGAAATTGGCATAATGAAATACATAGGAGCAACAGATGGGTTCATAAGTTGGCCATTTATAATTGAAAGTATATTAATTGGTGCCATTGCTTCTTTAGCTGCTTTATTTATAGTTTCCAACGGTTATAATGTTTTAATGAACTATGTAATGTCCACAAATGCCAGTGAGGAGTTAGGAATGACAAGTTTTGTAGGTTTTAATACCATATCAAACAAGCTTCTGCTTATTTACATGGCAATCGGAATTGGTATGGGCTGTTTTGGAAGCGCCATATCAATAAGGAAATACTTGAGGGTGTAGGCTTAAATAAACTATAGTGGGGGGTTATAGGTGAGAAGATATATACTTGCCTTAGCAGTAATAGGAATATGTTTATGGTCATTACCAAGCTGGGCGGAAACGGTTAAAGAACTAAAAACAAAACTAAAACTGAATCAAAGCAGTATTAGCAAGAAAATAGAGCAATTAGACAATATAAAAGATCAGAAGCAAGATATAACCAAAGAAATAGAGACCTTGGACAGGCAGATTGATAGTGCCAGAAGTTCCATTGAAGACTTACAAAAGCAAATTTCCAATCTGAATTCAGACATCAATGAAAAAGAGAAAAAGATTGAGGAAGCTGAAAAAAAGATGAAAGAGCTTCATAGCCTTTTGCAGGCGAGGATTGTTGCGTTATATAAAAATGGTGAGTCTACATATTTAGAACTGCTTCTTGATGCAGACAGTGTTACAGATTTCTTCTCAAGGTATCAGGTTGTAGAAAGTATTTTAGAGTATGACAAGCAGTTGCTGGATTCAACAGCAAAAAATAAGGAACTGATTGAAAAAACCAAGCTAAGGCTGGAATCACAAAAGATTGAAAGAGAGAGAATTAAAACAGCTAAAGGTGAAACCAAAGCACAATTAGATACATATAGAGGTAACAGAAACGTTTATCTTAGAAAGCTTAACAGTAAAGAGAGAGATCTTGAAGCCGCTGTAGATCAATTACTACGGGAATCCGATCAACTTGAAGAAAGAATAAAGAGAATCCAGCAAGGGAATAAAAAAACCTATACCGGGGGCAAATTCATGTGGCCGGTTAAGGGTTCAACCCGTATATCTTCTTACTATGGATATAGAATGCATCCAATATTAAAGAAGAAAAAGATGCATACCGGGATTGATATATCTGCATCCAGTGGGACGAGCATAGTTGCAGCTGCCAGCGGTACAGTAATATTTGCCGACTGGTATGGTGGGTACGGAAAGGCAGTAATCATTGACCACGGCGGCGGCAAGTCGACATTATATGCTCACTGTTCAAAGATAATGGTTTCGGAAAACCAGGAGGTTAAGGCCGGAGAAAAAATTGCAGAAGTCGGGAGCACAGGACTTTCCACAGGACCACACCTTCATTTTGAGGTTAGAGAAAACGGAAAGCATGTAAATCCGCTTAGTTACGTAAGTAATTAGTACTACTATGTTGGTAAGGAAAATAATGTCTTCCGGATAGTTTATAAATTATTTTCCTTACTACAGTTATCAATTAAAACTTTAAACTCAATATTAAAAAGCACGTATGTGCTTTTTAATATTGAGTTTAACACTGGTGCATAATAATGGTATAAACAAAAAATTTCCTAAATAAAATAGCATTGCATATATATTTATAAGTCAGGAGAGTGTAATCTTGAATAAAAAGAGAGAACTTGCTATAGGAATAATTTCACTGATTCTAATAACGGCAGCTATAACATTTTCTATTACGGCTTTTATTCTTTCAGGAAATGTTTTAGGTATGGATTTGGTGAAAAAGGATAAAGGTCAGGAGCTTGATGTAAATAAGGTTAGACAAGTAAAGAGCTTACTGAATAAATATTATCTGAGGGGAACTGATGAGAATAATTTGCTTGAGGGAGTGCTCGATGGTATGACACAATCCCTTGAGGACCCATACACAGTGTATTTAAATAACAAGGAGTATGAGGACCTTCAGACTGAAACCAGAGGAACCTATGCCGGTATAGGAATTGTCGTTTCGACTGACGAACAGGACAATCTTATTACTGTTATTTCTCCTATTGAAGATACACCTGGTGAGAAGGCGGGAATATTACCCGGAGATAAAATAGTAAAGGTGGATGGAAAGGAAGTAAAAGGCAGTGAATTAGATAAGGCTGTTAGCATGATGAAAGGAGTCAAGGGGACAAAAGTAACCCTTACTATATTGAGGAAAGATGTCAAGGACCCTATAGAAAAGACCATAATAAGAGATGAGATTGTGCTCAAGACCATAAAGGATAAAATATTGGAAGGTAATATAGGATATATCAGAATATCAATGTTTGATGAAAAAACATCACATGACTTTATAGAATCATACAACAAATTATCCGGAGAAGGAGTTAAGGGTTTGATAATTGACGTCAGGGATAATCCTGGGGGGCTGCTTGGAGAAGTTGTAGAGATAGCTGATCAAATTTTGCCAAAGGGAATAATAGTCTATACCGAAGATAAGAAAAAGAAAAGGCGGAATTGGTATTCTGATAACAATCAGGTAGAAGTGCCAATAGTACTATTGATAAATGGAAGTAGTGCAAGTGCCTCAGAGATACTGGCCGGTGCTTTAAAGGATACTGCAAAAGGTATATTAGTAGGTACAAAGACATTTGGTAAGGGAGTGGTTCAGGAGGTTTTTGATTTAGATGATGGAACAGCAGTAAAAATAACTGTATCTGAATATTTCACCCCAAATGGTATTAGTATTCATGGGAAGGGTATACAGCCTGATATTGAGGTGAAGTTACCGGAAAAAATTAAAACATCGCTGCAGGTTCGAGAAAATGAAGACACTCAATTGTCTAAAGCTATTGAAATAATAAAAAGCCGCACCAGATAAGAATTTAGCATATGTTTGATAATATAACAAACATTAACTGTGATATAACCTGTAAAATGAGTAAAAATAATATAAAGTATAAATATTTGATTCAGATATCTGCTTGTTGTTGTGGAAAAATGATGATATATGACAAAAGCGGACAGCATTTAGCATATTTGTAAGTCATAAATGATTGACAGTGAAAAACATGTATGCTAAACTTAAAACGTGGTTCAAACAGTAGCCATATGAAAAGTTTAAGTAATGGAGGAATGTTACGTGGAAAGAGGTAAAGTTAAGTGGTTTAATTCTGAGAAAGGCTTCGGTTTCATCGAAAGAGAAGGTGGAAAAGATGTATTTGTACACTTCTCAGCTATAACGATGGACGGTTACAAGACATTAGAAGAAGGCACAGAAGTTGAATTTGAAGTTATAGAAGGAGCTAAAGGACCTCAGGCTTCAAATGTTCAGAGGGTTATGTAATCAATTCACATAGATGAGAGATAGCCCAAACCCTGGTATAACCTACCAGGGTTTTTCAATTAAAATCTAATTTAAAAAGGAGTTTTTAAGCTTGAGTGACAAATTATTAAGAATGATTAGCAGGGATCAGAAGATAAGAGCATTTGCGGCTGAAACGACAGAGCTTGTTGAAACTGCGAGGAAGATACACCAACTCTCACCAATTGCTACCGCAGCCCTGGGAAGAACATTAACAGCCGGAGCCATGATGGGCGTAATGCTGAAGAATCCTAATGATAAACTTACCATCCAGATTAAAGGTGATGGACCGTTAGGGGGAATTATCGCAGCTTCAAACCATCAGGCAAAGGTTAAAGGATATGTACATAATCCGGAAGTTTATCTGGAGCCTAATAAATTGGGTAAACTGGATGTTGGAGGAGCCGTTGGCCGGAATGGTTACCTTAACGTCATTAAAGACCTTGGATTAAAGGAGCCTTACATAGGTTTTGTGCCGTTGGTTTCTGGAGAGATTGGTGAAGATTTGTCTTATTATTTTCTCAAGTCAGAGCAGACTCCTTCGATTGTGGCTTTGGGTGTGATGGTGGACAGGATCGGCGAGGTAATGACGTCTGGCGGGTTTATTGTGCAGGTAATGCCTGAAGCGGGAGAAGATGTGTTAGCCACTTTGGAAAAAAATCTGGGGAATATATCTTCAGTAACCACCTATTTATCACAAGGAAAGAAAATTGAAGAGATATTGGAAATGGTTACAGGAAAGATTGACATGCAGGTAGTAGATATTATCAAACCGAAATTTATTTGCGATTGTTCCAGGGAGAGAATGGAGAAAGCACTAATAAGTTTAGGAAGCAAAGAATTGAAAGATATAATAGAGAAGCAAGGCCAGGTCGAGATTGAATGCCATTTTTGCCTCAATAAGTATTCTTTTAGCAAGGAGCAAATTGATAATATTATAGAACAATAAAAGAGTTAGATGAATATTATATTTAGTAGCTTAATACATATTATCACATAGCATAATAGAGATATTAAGAGAAAATATGAGATTAACCCTCTTAATCCATATTAAAGACAAATAGATGCCTTTGACATATGAGCTATGTTTCTGTATACTCATTATTGTCGCTGCGGCGAGGGTGACATAAAACTTGGGCGCATAGCTCAGCTGGGGGAGCACCTGCCTTACAAGCAGGGGG
>DHFP01000208.1 GCA_002402315.1 Clostridiales bacterium UBA4821 | reverse complement strand
GAATTTACTAAAATTTATAGGGGTGCATTTAATTTAAGTGAAGAAAATTTTAGTAAATTCTCTGAAGTTAGCTCCCTCTCTATCTCTCCCTCACTTCAAGGGAGAGCAAAAGTTGGTCTTCGAAGAGCAACTTTAGAAAATTTTAGTAAATTCTCTAAAGTTGCTCTTCGAAGACCTTCTAATCCCTCTTCCCCTTGAAGTGAGGGGAAGAGGATAGGAGTTAGGGAGTTGGATCAGTGCTTAACTTATGTTTATCCTTCAGCTTTTTTACAATTATTTCTTCACATTTAGTTTATGCACCCGCACCCATGTTCGTTGCTTGAGTTTTTCTCAGAAGTCATTTATAATAAAGTGTAGAGATTTATAACATGTTAATAATAATCTAATCACAAGCGTGGTGAAATAATGTTTGACGAAGATAAAGGACTATACACTATAGGAACAGTATCGGAACTAATAAGTGAACATCCCGAAACATTAAGAGTATGGGAAAAAAATGGCTTGATTCACCCGATAAGAAATGGTACCCAGAGAAAGTATTCAAATAATGATATAAAGAGACTAAATTTTATTAGATCGCTCTTGCATGAAAAAGGAATGAATATTGCAGGAGTCAAACAGCTTATTAACATGTATCCTTGCTGGTTTAACAAAACATGTAAAGGCGGAGCCGGAAAAAACAGCACTGATGTTAATAACAGCAAGCCTTGCTGGAAAACAGAAGAGACTTTTTGTATTCTGGTAACCGATAAAGCGGATTTATGCAGTACATGTAGTATTTGTAAAGACTATTCGAGTTGTAAAACCGCAAATGGCAAATAAAGATTTTTTTAACAGAAGCCAAGGCTAATATTGCCTTGGCTTTTTGGCCGAAGTGAAACATTCTAATTTCAATCATCAACGATTCACTTTATTATTTCTTTGACTGTATAGCTTTATAAATATCTTATCCTCTGATATCTCAATGCTGTCGACATATAATCCTTTTGAAACTAATGAACTCTCATCCAGCAGCTTCCTAATATTTTTTCCGTCCAGGCTTGACATATTAAGCCCGTTCATGGTTCCATAGTAAAGCCATTCATTAGTAATCCCATAGATAATTGAGGCGGCGTTACCTTCCATTATCTTTTCCTCTTTCATTCCATCAACTGTTACTCTAGTAATTCCATTATTCCCGGAATAATAGATCCAAGCATTTGCTTTGTAAAAATTAGGAATAGCTTTGTCAACTATGACCTTAATGTTTTTTCCATCCCTCTCCATTTCACATATTTGCCCAATAACATCTCCCAACATAAAGTAGATTTTGTCTTTTTCAACACTTTGGAATTGACCCCGTGAATCTGCTAATTCTTGGTTTTGACTCCCATCAAGTTCTACCCTATGCAGCTTTCCGGGAAAGCAATCGCTCCCTCCACAGCCTTCATAGTCCATTTTATCGTAATAGAGCCAGCCGTCTACTACACCTTCAAACATGCTTCTATTCTTTGTTAACTGCCTTTTATCGGAACCATCTGTCTTTATCCTTGAAATTTTTCCGCTATCTTCAAACTCGTTGTAGTAATAGTAAAGGTAACCGTCCACTATTTCTATTATTCCCGAATCTTCATGGTTAAGCCTGGTTTTGATTCCATCATTGAGGTTTACCTTATAAATCTTGTTCCCATCGGATGCATTGGAATAGTAAACCCATCCGTTTTCTACAATTACCTTGGACGCTATACGAATTCCACTGGGAATCACTACATTTTTTTCAAGGGTATTGACATTGACCTTATACAAATTATTAAAATCACTTATGTAAACCCACTCGTTATCTATTTTTGCTATATCAAAATATTCTCCTTTATTAATAAACTTCAACTGGTCGTCTGAACCCAAATCTAACGTATACAGTCCCGGAGCGCCAAGGTTCGACAAAATCTTATTAAATACCGGTTTTTGAAAGTTTAGATCTTTACTATCACTGATAATTATCAAACCATCCTGGTAAAATAAATTTTTCCCTAGTGTTTGAGCTATAGCCCTTACGGGAACGTATATACTATTATCATCGAAAGCTCCCCATTTCGGAGCAACGTCCATGAACTTTTCCTTGCCATCTACAGTGAACTTTTTACTTCCTACTTTAAGTCCAATGATTTTATCTTTTGACTCAATTATTGCTGCCCTTTTTTTATCCCAGTTAACTTTTGCTCCTAAACCTTCGGCTATGAATCTTAAAGGGACAAAAACCCTTCCATTTATAGTTTCAGGTTTAAAATAAGAATCCGCTGGCCCTATGCTTGTCTCTGCACCATTTACATAAGCTCTTGTGCCATCCTCATAAAGTACTATGGCATTGCTTAGCTTTTGTTTTACCTCCTCAGGCAGCTCTGCAAATGCTTTGATACTTAACGGCATGGTTAAAGTTAATACAAGTACAATTAGAAAAATCTTAACCTTAGCACTTCTTTTCAACATTCTCACTCCTTTCCGTTTTTTTGTTGAATTAATAGATAATACAATAGCACATACCTGATTAATAATAAAATAGAGATTAATAACTAAATTTTACTATTGGTGAAGTTATCCTTCAATAACAAATATTTTAAATTCTGATTACAAATGTTTTTGATACAACTTTTGTGAAATAATTTATTATATTTTCTTACACTCCTATTCTCCACTAGGACAGCCCGGTACAGCTATTATTTACTAGGACATATGACATCAATTCCAACAAAAAAGGAGGATAAATTATCCTTCCTGCTTTACTACTGGTCGGAGTGGCGGGACTCGAACCCGCGGCCTCTTGGTCCCGAACCAAGCACGCTACCAGCTGCGCTACACCCCGAGATATGCTATGTGGTTGCAATAACGATATTATAAATCAAATAATTCTCTCATGCAACTGGAATTATTACTTGATTTTGACTAGTTTTCCCCCTTTTATCATAGAAAAAGAGACAAGATCTACGTTTATAACCCCTTGTCTCTTTCATTATATTTCTGCCTAAATTTCCTGATCTATTTTGAATTTGCTCTGCTATGTCTATAATATACACATAACGCTGTCTTGCTTATTTTTATTATTCATTTGCAAGTTGAAGGATTGCTTTTATCATCAATTCTATCCCAGCAACAATATCCTGTATTTTTGTATACTCCTTTGGACTGTGACTTATTCCTTCAACGCTTGGAACAAATATCATACCTGCTCCTTCTTCGCAAATGGAGTGCATGTGCATAGCATCGTGACCAGCTCCGCTGGGCATAAGCATGTATTTACTACCGATATTTTCCGCAGTTTCAAACCATCCCCCGGCTCATATATTATTAAGGCAAGCAGGAACTATCCCGGCTTGCCTTCAGCGTCTTTTTACTCTACTGGAGCGACTGCTGCTTTTCTGACAAAGAAAATATTATATACCAATAATCCCAAACCCGTCAGCATTACTACAAAACATGCCAATCCACCCAAATAAGGTATCAGATAAACCAGCCCCAGAATGGATAAGCCTGCCAGCAGTTTAAGATAAATGTTTTTATCTTTTAGTATAAGGTCACCTATAAATATTGAAACCGGTATTTTCGCCAGAAATATAAGCAGTACATAACCTACGATAGACACAATTGCTATTGGTATCCCTACTACTGTAACAAGTAAAATGATAGATGCTACAGGTATTACAATCAGAGTCAGAATTCCTATCCCCAAATACTTGAGCCAGGAAGCACTTATTGTGCCGGGAGTATCTTTGAAGAACATTCCAAAAATCTTTATAAGTAATGCGCCCAGCAAAAATGAGCCCGCAATCCACCAAAGCTTTGAAAATATATTCGCTATTGTAAATTCTGCTTTTTTTCCGAATTCTTTAGCGGTTATCACCGGTGCTTTCTTGGTAACTGTACCAGCAACCGTTCCGGGAGCCACATTTGCATCATTATCGCTGGCATATGACAGGTTTCCGCTAATTTTTGCTCCCGGCAGCACGGTAAGCATCCTTGCATCTACTTGCACGTCTCCGGCAACCACTCCGTCAATAATTATGTTTTCTCCCGCTGCATATAGAGGCCTGTTAAGGGTTCCACTTACAGTAACCGTTTGGGCCGCAGCCATTGTTGTTCCATAGATAACTGCGGATTTATCAATTGAGATTGTATTGGCTGCAATAGTTGCATTTTTTGCAGTTATTCCTTTTAAAGTAATATCATACCCTGCCGCTCTGATATTTCCTCTTGTATTTCCTACAAGTGAAAGGGTCCGGCCCGCCGCAATTATATCCCCATTTACGTGTCCGTTATTGATTACTGATTGCCCTGCAGCAATAAAATCGTCGTCAATTGTCCCGTCGTTTACAACTGTCGTCCCCGCAAGAGTTACAATGCCAGTTCTCGTTTCATCTTTTGAAATAACGGTATTTTCCATCCTTTCGGCTGCAAATACACTGACTGAGATACACATTATCAGCAGAATACTGATTACAATTAATTTTTTCATTCACACCTCTCCTTATCAAAAATTACTTTCAAATCTATTACAGTATATATTATGTGTAAGTTTTATCCGATATTTCAATTTATTACCATTTAAAGGAGAACGTATTACTTAAAATGACTGTTCTGCTTTTTTAAAATAATTTTCATCACTAATTTGAAAAACATAGCTATTATAATATAAATAGGAAAGGAGTAAACATGTTTCCAATTGAACAGCTCATAGATATCCAGCCATACAAGGATAGGTTCCATAACAAAACTCATAATACCGGCTGCCACAACATGAGCTACAAGGAAATCTTTCCATTTATCGAAATATTGGTAAAGAAACATATATACTATAGGTAATGCTGTAAAATTAATTGAAATCAACCTTGGAAATAAGGGCTCTATATCATACCGGTATTCCCAAAAATTTAACTGGCATCCGATTTCATCAATCACAGTAACCAATGCATGCACTAAAAGGCCATATAATAAGATTTCTACAATCCTTTTTCTATCGACGGACTTCCACCATATAAGCCATGGTACAATCAGTATGACCATAAGCAGCCAGAATTGAAGCGTAAATAATTCATTGTTAATCCAATGCTGATACTGTGCTTCAATTGATTTATTCTGTATTTCAATAATTTCCTCAAATGTTATATCGGTATTTACCATTGTCAATCACCAATAAGTATTATTTGCAATTTGAAAACAAAAATACCTCACTCGGCTTTTAAAGCTTTCTTTACACGTTTTTCCAAATCCGCATCGCTGTAAGGTTTTAAAATATAGTCTGCAACACCTATAAGCTTCCCCAATAAAACATCATTCTTATATTTACTGCTTGTAAGAACAATTGCAGGTATGTTTTTATATGCATCAAATTCCTGCATCTTACATATCAAATCATAGCCGTTAACATCACTACTCAAGGTCAAGTCCATAATTACAAGGTCAGCAACTCTACCATATTCGTATAATACATTTAGAAAGCCCACTTCATTACTAGCTTCTGACACTTCTAACTCTAAGCTCTTTAATGAATTTTTCAATACTGTTCTGGTCATGGTACAATCATCAACTATAACAACTCTTTTCCCTTTTAACGACACTTTGTTTTCACCCTCCTCACTCTTCTTTACCTAAATATTTTATATATTTATTTGTAGTCTGAGTTGGAAATACAGTTTATTTATCTAATATATAATTATATGTAGTTGTAACAGGAAGTACAAGAGATAGTTTTCAACTGCATTATGTTATCTTTTCTCCTTTAAAACTCCTTTAAAACTCCTTTGCATATTATCTTGAGTATATATATAAAAAGATGTAAGATTCATTAATGGCGATATAAGAAACTTTGAGTTAGTTAAGAAATCCATGTCTGGACATGACACAGTTTGTCATTTAGCTGCAATGCTTGGTATTGTTGCGTGCTCATATGATAAAGACGCAGTCTATAGTGTAAATCTTGAGGGTACAAGAAATATTATAAATGCCTGCATACTTAACAACGTCGAACATCTTCTTTCTGCTTCATCTTCTGAAGTTTATGGTGAGGGTAATGCTTCAGATATTGATGATGCTGTTGGCGGAACAATCAGTGTACTTCTTCGTTCGCATGAAAGTTTTGAAATTTACAACATTGGTTCCATCACACCAACAACCATAAACGAGCTTGCTTCTAAAATAATTGAAATTCATGGCGGTGGAACTATTGAATACCTGACATTTGAAGAGGTGAGAAGAAAAAAGGAGTTTGAAATTCTAATAAGAATCCCATCAATTGAAAAAGCGGAAAAGAGTAAAGTTAAAGAATTTTTTAAGGAAAATTTAGGTACGGGTTACGCATAATATGACCTACGTATCTTTAAATAATTTAGAAAATACATAAGAAAAGCATATATAGCTGAGATAACTGCTATTGTCAGGAAATACATACCATAACCAGGAATTATGATTGAAAATATTATTGCCGTATAAAAGATGAAGGTAGAAGCTTTCCCGTACCAGTTTGCAGCTACCACTATGCCAATTTTCCAAAGTATTACACTGCCAATACCCATCAGTAAGTCCTTACCTGCCACAATTAAAATCACTGGAAGTATATTAGGTACTAAGTCAGTCACTACCAGCATGATAAGCGCTGTTATCTGCATCAGTTTATCGGCAAGCGGGTCTAGTATCTTCCCAAGCTTGGTAACCATATTATACTTTCTAGCCATATATCCATCTAAAACATCAGTCAAACCAGCAAATATAAATATAAATAAAGCAAAGCGATATTCTTGCTCCAGCATTAAGAATATAAAGGCAGGTATTAGAAAAAGACGTGCAATTGTAATAAGGTTTGGTACACTCAATAGATCCACCGCCGAAACTCAGTTTGACTTATGCACTTGGATACTTTGAATCATTATAGCATTTATGGCTATATTTAGCAATGTATTTCAAATGCTAAGAATTTATGCCTAGTTATTTTGTCAATTGACGTCCATTTCTATGTAGTATATTATAAAAAAAGCGAAAATATATAACTTGAGGAGTGATATGTTTGAATAAATTTCTGCAAGACTTAAAAACCAATATTCTGGTATTTGACGGTTCCAAGGGAACCATGCTTCAGAAGATGGGATTGGCTGCTGAAGAGTGCCCTGAACTATGGAATCTTAAACACCCTGAAAAGGTGAAGGAACTATATGCATCCTACATAGAGGCAGGTTCTGATGTTATACAGACTAATACTTTTGGAGCTAACAGATCTGTCCTGGAGAAGTTTAACCTGCAGGATAAAGTGAGCGAAATAAATTCCGCATCTGTCAGGTTGGCAAAAGAAGCTGCCGGAAATAGAGCATATGTTGCAGCATCAATAGGTCCAACCGGTAAATTATTGGAGCCATCCGGCGATTTAACATTTGAACAAGCTTATAATGTCTTTAAAGAACAGGTAATCTCTGTAACACAAGCCGGAGCTGATATAATAAACTTTGAAACAATAACAGATCTGTGTGAAATGAGAGCAGCTATCCTTGCTGCCCGTGAAAACTCTCCATTGCCTATAATAGCCTCCATGACTTTTGAGCCTAACGGATATACGCTCATGGGAAACAGCCCGGCAACCTGTGCCTTGGTGTGCCAATCTTTAGGAGTTGACTTAATTGGTGCTAACTGTTCTACCGGCCCTGAGAGTTTATTGGAAATAACTAAGCAGTTTCACAGTTTTTCGTCTCTACCCCTATCCGTAAAAGCAAATGCAGGATTACCACTATGCTCTGGTGATAACATAACCTACAACGAAACACCTGAAACTTTTAAAAGTACAGTTAACGACTTTATTGAATCCGGAGTCAGATTAATAGGAGGGTGCTGCGGTACAACTCCGGAATTTATTAGTGCAATAAAAGATGAGCTTTCAAATTTTAACCCAGCCGGTTTTACCATTCAGGGCAAACCCAGCCCCGGCTCATTTATTTGCTCTGCGACAAGATATATTAACTTGGAAAACATTAAAGATATTGACCTTGTGTTTCTTATAGATGACACCAATGTAGAAACCTTTGAGAAAGAACTATCAGAGGATAATATGGACCTGATTGCCGACAGAGTATTGGATATATCGTCAAATGATGCTCGGGCCATTTACCTGAATCTAAATATGGCCGGAAAATCCCACCTTATTGTTCCGGTAGTAAAGACAATACAGACATACAGTAAACTGCCCCTGATATTCCAACCCGCTGAACCTGCCTTGCTTGAATCTGCTCTTAGGATATATAATGGAAAGGCTGGCGTACTCCTTGGAAACTCTATAGATGAAAACACTTTTGATCTTATTTTCTTAGCGAAAAAGTACGGGAGCACAGTAATCTACGATTGATACCGGCATAACACCAAAACCTGTGCCATAAGGGTGCAGGTTTCTTTTTTATATAGTATAAACTTGTATATCTGAGCAAATAATATGCTAAGCATGCTCATATAAAGGTAGATTTATTATGAATATAATTGCCGAGAATTTAAAAATACATACTTCTTCAACATTCATTAACACAAGAAGCATACCGGAAATTGAGTCGGTTGAACAAGAACTTACTAACTGTCTCAGCAACCTTAGTACACCTATGAAAGAAATGTGTATTCATATTCTTAATTCAGGAGGAAAGCGTTTAAGGCCCTTGCTATTATTCTATAGCGGTAAATGTTTTGGATCATTTACTCCCCAAATGCTAAAGGCTGCTACTGCTGCAGAATTGATTCATTTAGCTTCACTAGTACACGATGATATAATTGATAACTCTGACTTAAGGCATAATAGAATTACATTAAACTCTAAACATGGCAACCATATATCTGTATTGATAGGAGATTTTCTCTTTGCAAAGGCTTTTGAAATTCTTTGCTGTAATCAGATTTTTGAGGGAATGAAATATTTCGTTGAAGCAATTGAGGAAATGTGTGAGGGAGAAATCCTTCAGGCATCGGAAATAGAATCTCCTACCTTATCCTTTGACCATTACTTTGTCAGAATCGAAAAAAAAACTGCAAAACTCATTTCAGCATGCTGTAAAACCGGAGCAGCTATTGGTTCTTCCAACCATACATATATTGAATCCATGGGAAAATATGGTCTCAACCTCGGTTATGCCTTTCAAATAATTGACGACATACTTGACATCAATGGAGATAATAAGAATTTAGGTAAGCCGGTGTTTAATGACCTGATTCAGGGAAACCTGACCCTTCCCATACTTATACTTAATCAATATAGCGAATATACCCAATATATTAATGAAATAGTAGAACGAAAAACGGTAAGCAAAGAAATTCAATCTATAATAGCCGAAGGTTTACACGGTACAGGCTCTTTGAATCAAGCTTATCATAAAGCAATTGAATACTGCGAAGCAGCAAAGGAAAATCTAAAAGATATACCAGACAGCCCTCACCGGAAGTTCCTGATGTCTCTGCCGGAGACTGTACTTGCCCGCTGCAACTAAACCACCCCCTTCTTTCTAAGATACCAGCACATTCTCCAAAGAAAATTCGCCATGCTACCCCCGCTTTTCACCAATCTCCGGCTGATCGCAGCCTGCTTACCATATTCTGCCTTGGGGTCGGATAAATATAAGGCCAGCAGCCCCTGTATTACTGTCAGGTGAAAGATGCTATTATCTAACTTGCTTATGCCTTCTATGGCATTCCTGATAAACAACTTCAGTCTGCTCTCACACTCTTCCATATTTGAATAATATGAAACAAAATTCAAGTCTCCCCATTCTTTATCCTCTTTCAGGTCGATATAGTAATCAAGCAGAATATGCAGTCCACATACCCAAGGGAAATAAGCTTCCAGTATCTTTGCAATATCTTGTCCAGAGCATTTATCATCTGAAGCAATGGCAAAGAGCATAAATATTGCCAGTGTAGAGCCGGCAGCAGCAGCAAACTCCCAACTCGAAATTCCATCATAGTCTTTAAGATATGGTATTGACCATTCCATTACCTTCTTTTCTCTAATATCCAGAGGAAGATGCTTGTAAACCTGAAGGTCCGAATACAACCGTCCCAGTCTAACTGTATGCTCCTTAACCAGGTTATACGAAGGTAATATTTTAATACATAACCTGCATTTGTTAACCAATTTATTTAGATACCCACCATCTTCTTTAAGTGGATAGTACAAATAATAGTCTGACATGTTATTATCCGGCTCTAGTGCCTCTGTAAATGCCAGGTGCAGTTGTCTGAAAGCTCTTTCTTCTTTAACCTCGGTCCTATCACATAGATTATCTAGATAATCACTTATAGTCTGCAGGGCGACAATTAACTCCACAATAGTATCGGTATTGCAGCCAGGGTAAAGAGAATAAACGCTGCCTCCTTGACAGTGAAACTTCTTAAGCTTAATACTGGACATAGCTTGGTGAGCCAGTTCATCAGAATCAAATTCCCGTATCTCTCTAATCCACATGGCAAGTTCATCATCTACTCTGGGTAAAACATAAAATAATAACTTCTGGATAATCAATTCCTGTCGTGCAATCTTAAAAATTATTTACACCTTCCTTGCGCACATATACAGGAATATTTTCCCCAATGCTTTAATAAATGATACTTGAATTAACCAGATTATGATAATACCGGATTCATTACAATATACTCTTTATATCTTAATTTTGTGAATTTTATGATTGATTAAGATTATTATTCAAGATATAATATAAAGAAATACTGTTTAATTTTTTCTAGGTTACCATGCAATTGTTTTCTGGTTACTGGTCGTTGAACTCCAAGGCGAAAATTTTTTAGCATCTTGGAAAGGAGGAAAAAAGATGTTTAAATTGTTTCTTGATTGGCATTATATAACCCCAAAAACCGTTGCAGCTAAACTAATAAATATGTTCCTTACTCCTGGTCCGGAAATGAACATGGCAAAACAAGATTGGATAGCAATTCCGGATAAGGCTATACCGCAAAAGTTTGATACCCTGAGATATCTTTCTGTAGGAAAATCGATCAGCGCAGTAAAGTGTCAGGAATGGAATCTTGACATCTATGAAATTGACAAAATTGTTTCAATGGAAGCATTGTCAGAAGGAAAATCAGTTTTTGCTGTACGTCGAATTACCTATGAAGCATATTCAATTTTTTATAGCCAGAACCTAATGGGTGACAGCATTTTCTAAATTAATAACAATTTAGCTCAGCAAACTGCTGAGCCTTTTATTTATTAATCTTTTTAATATATAAAGTTTGATTCTAAGTTAACCGGCACTCTAATCTCCTGACCTTCAAACACTTCGCTTGTCTCAAGCGAATTCATTTCCTTTATTTTATGTATAAACTCCCGGATATCTTCTCTCTCCGACTTGTATTCAGAGGCAATACCCCATAAACTATCCCCGCTCGATACAATTACTGACTGAGTATGAGGATAATCATAGCTATAAATCCACCTACTCTGCATAACCATAATTGCTATGAAAAATATTACAAAGCAAAAAAGCTTTAGTCTCCTGGAATCTTTTATTCTTATTCTTGCTGTATTCATAGTTTTTACCCCCCCTATCAGAACAAGTGTTTGTGTTTTTATTATATGCGAACATTTGTTCTTTGTCAATATTTACTAAGAAAATTTTAAATAAAATATTGAGTTATTTCTCATAAGCTTATTGTATTGTTTACATTTTCCTAATTCATATCGAATTAATTTGATAATTTCTTAACAGATACAATTAAAAAAGCGGCTATACTTAAGTATAGCCGCTTTTAAACCTGGTTTACTGGCTTTTAATTACTTTAAACTTTTTACGTATACGGAAGAAGTTTAGTATTTCACACGCTATGGATTGATAATCAAGCCCATAAAGTTTATCAAGCTGTTCAATGCTGCCATGCTGTATAAACTCATCAGGATAACCAAAAATCTTAACCTTAACGTCACTTAAATCACTCTGGTTGACCAACTGTAATACTAAACTTCCAAATCCACCATTAATAACATTATCTTCAATTGTAACAACATTCTTTGTCTTCTCAGCAGAAGCAAGTATCATTTTTGAATCCAGGGGTTTCACAAACCTTGCATTAATAACATCTGCCGTCATTCCAAACTTAATTAATTCCTTGGCTGCCTTGATTGCCGTGTGTACCATCCTACCACATGCAACAATAGTTATATCATTCCCCTGATATAACAATTCCGCACACCCATATTCAATAGGCTGATACTTTTCTGTACATATCTCTCTTGCATGCCCTCTAGGATACCTTACTGCAATTGGCCCTTCAAAATCAACAGAGAATTTAATCATTTGCCGCAGTTCTTCAAAATCTTTTGGCGCCATTAATGTCATGTTTGGTATGTGAGATAAGTAGGACAAATCAAACACACCCTGGTGAGTTTCACCATCATTCCCAACCACACCAGCCCTATCTATGGCAAAAACCACAGGTAAATTTTGAGCACAAACATCATGAACAACCTGGTCGTACGCCCTCTGTAAAAAGGACGAATATACGGCTACTACCGGTTTTAGGCCTTCTTCTGCAAGACCTGCCGCCAAAGTAACAGCATGCTGCTCGGCTATCCCTACATCAAAAAATCTTTTCGGAAATTCTGAAGCAAAACCATTCAATCCAGTACCATGAGGCATTGCAGCAGTAATTGCTACTACGTCTTCATTGTATCCAGCTATATCTACAAGTGTTTCCCCAAAGACAGCCGAATAATCCTTTGTACTGATGCCCTTCTTAATTTCGCCTGTCTCAACATCAAAGGGCGATATTCCATGGAATATATGAGGATTTTCCTCTGCATAAGAATATCCCTTGCCTTTTTGGGTAAAAACATGAATAAGTATCGGCCCTTGAAGTCCTTTAGCCTTTGTAAGCACCTTCTTTAACTCATTAATGTCATGCCCATCAACGGGACCAATATACTTAAACCCAAGTTCTTCAAAAAACATACCGGGCAGCATTAGGTATTTTATTGTACCTTTAGCTTTATCAATAGTCTTTGCAACTTTCTTTCCGATAGCAGGTATCTTATGTAATAATACATCCAGATCTCTTTTAACCTTAAAGTAAATAGGCTGAGTACGAATCCTGTTTAGACAGCTTGATAATCCGCCCACATTCTTATCAATTGACATCTCATTGTCGTTTAGGATTACAATCAGGTTATTTGGAGATCTTCCCGCATCATTCAGAGCCTCAAAAGCCATACCACCAGTCAAAGCTCCATCTCCAATAACCGCAATCACTGAATTTTTCTCATTCTTAATATCCCTGGCCCTAGCCATCCCTAGCGCTGCAGATACTGACGTACTGCTATGCCCCGTATTAAAACAGTCATGAGAGCTTTCATTAGTTTTGGGAAAACCGCTTACACCGTCTAGCTGCCTTAATGTGCCAAACTTTCCCTTTCTTCCGGTCAAAATCTTATGGACGTATGACTGATGACCTACATCCCAAATAATCTTGTCATATGGCGTGTTGAATACCAGGTGTAATGCAATGGTCAATTCAACCACCCCAAGGTTGGATGCAAGATGTCCGCCAGTCTTCGAAACTGATGAAATCAAAAACTCCCTTATCTCTTTACTCAATCGATTCAGTTGTTCAACTGAAAGTCCTCTGACATCGGAAGGATAATTAATTAATGGTAGTATCTTACTCACTTCTATCAACTCTTCTTTCTTCTAACTTTTTTAAATAATTTCTGATATTAAGCTTATTTAAAGTATAGTATTGTAGTCTCGCAACTTTAAAAACAATTTCATTGCTTTTTGATATTGCAATTGTCTTTCCAAATCCTTTACCCCAAACGGTAAGTGCAGCAACTAATGCACTAATTATTATTCCTAGCACAGCCAAGTCCATTCCCTTGAATAGTTCCGAAAGCTTTACTACAATAAAAGCGCCCGTTGAACCGCTTACTACACCACAAACATCCCCAACAACATCATTACAGAAAGTCGAAACCTTATTGGCATTCCTGACCAGCCTAATTGCATTTTTAGCTCCTTTCACCTTACTTGATGCCATGGCATGAAAGGGGGTTTCATCGGCTGCAGCTACTGCTATCCCTACTATGTCGAAAACTATACCAACTAATATTATGTTAAGTAATACGAATATTGCTACAAATAGGTTTATTTTCTGTATGATTATGGATGAAATACTGCTCATGGATACTGACAAGATAATTGTAGTAATAACTAAAATCAATATCCAGTTAATATTCTTTTTTTCCCTCAAGTTATTATGAGTTCTTGCCTTTCTTTTATAACCATTTGATCCATTATTACTCAAGAAACTTTTCACCAATCCCCGTAGTTCAACTAATAATAAGTGGTGGCAGCATTTCGAGTAAATTTTGCGGCTTAGGTCCAGTAGGCTTTCCCCTTTAGGTACTACGATGTCGCCATCCTAGAGGTTTCCCTTTAAACCTAAAACCTTCCCGTCACCGGAGAAGGGACTGGATTACCACTTAGTCCACACTGTAATCCCCGAAATGCCTCTCTACGAGCAGTCTAGGAGATTTCCTCTACAGCCTAACCGACTTCTAGCCTCTTTTGCAAAAGAGGTTTCAGGCAGCAATTAGCAGTATCTTATTGGCCCATAATCAACTGCCAGACCCACCATCCACCAATTCCACTCAAGGCAGGCTACACTGTACACAGCACAAAAAGCACCGCATATCAGGTTTAATCCTGCTACGTAATTTGTTAGCCCTTAGTAATAGCTTCTCAACTCGACCAAAGGGTTATAAACCACATAAGCCGGTCTCCACGGAAGAGGGGTCAACGCCCACATGCCATTGCAGATCGCCCCTAATCCTTAACTCCCAGCACCAACCCACGACTGGGCGTCGCAAGCAAGCACAAGGAACTTCATCGATGTGCCCTTAGCGGATTTTTAGGCCCGCCTTCAAAACCGGCAGTACTGACTAGAATACTGCACCACCATCTAATATATTATTATATTATATAATAAGTTAAACAAAAATTAAAACTTATCTAAAAATAAATTTAGGCTATTTTAAGCCATAGTTTATCTTTAAGTATGTTAGTTTCATTCTCACGCTTATATGCTGTTCTTAGCTATCACGATGAAAAAATCAGGCCGAAAAGTATCCCAATTATTCCCCCAACCAACACCTCGATCGGAGTATGGCCAATAAGCTCTTTTAGTTTTACATCTAAATTGGATAATTTTCCACTTTCCTGTGATTCGGCAATCAACTTATTCAAGACCTGTGCTTGCTTTCCGGCTGCTCTCCTAACCCCTGTTGCGTCATACATAACCACCATTGCCAGTGCAAACGCTACACCAAATTCAGGTGAGTGCCAACCGGATTTAACTCCTACAACCGTAGCCAATGAAGTCACAAAAGCAGCATGTGAGCTTGGCATGCCGCCTGAGCCAACAAATCTTCTTATATCTATTCTCTTATATTTTTCAATATCATAAATTACCTTCATTACCTGAGTTACAAACCAGGCAAATGCCGGCACAGTTATTACAGCATTATTGTAAATATCCATGAACCACTGCACAGTTGTCCCCCTAATTTTCTCTATGTAGTAGAAATTCTGCTAAACCAATAAGGAATTCAGCTCTCTCCTTAAAACTTTCTAAAGATTCTATTGAGCTTCTTGTGGTTATATCAAGCAGTCTTTTAGCCTCATCCAATCCGAGTGTAGTTACATACGTAGATTTATTCTTTTCTCTATCATTTCCAACTCTTTTACCTAATTTCTCCTGCTCCCCAATTTCTGAGAGGATATCATCCTTAATTTGAAACGCCAATCCTAAATTTGAAGCATAGCTGCGTATTTTGCCAATATCTTCTTCACCAGCCCCGGCAGTAATTGCTCCTGCAACTGCCGAAGCAACAATCAACCGTCCAGTCTTACGGGAATGCATATACCTAAGGGTTTCTTGGTCGACAAACTTACCTTCACTCTCTAAATCCACTACCTGTCCACCTATCATACCTTCTATTCCACTGGCATTAGCTATTTCATACATAACCCGCACTTTTCTATCCAAACTGTATCCATCCCGGAGTATACTAATCATAATCTCAAAAGCCTTGTTGAGTAATGCATCTCCGGTCAGCACGGCTATACCCTCGCCAAATACCTTGTGATTGGTTAGCCTTCGCCTCCTGTAGTCATCATTGTCCATTGCAGGCAAATCATCATGGATAAGTGAGTAAGTATGTATCATTTCTATAGCACAAGCAAAAGGTATGGCTTCATCCATGTCACCATCAAAGAGCTGATTAACTGCAAGAGTAAGCACTGGTCTAATCCTCTTGCCGCCCGCAAGCAAGCTATATCTCATAGCTTCATATATCTTTTTCTCCGGTACGGCTGCCTCTGGTACATATTCATTTAAATATTGGTTAATAACCTCACCATACTTTTTAACTAAATCAATTGTATTATTCAAGTCTACCCTCCCCATCCAATACGAAAGGCTGCTCTCTAATTTTACCACCATTCTCCTCAATTAGTATAGAGATTTTTTTCTCAACCTCATCAAGTTTCTTATTACAGTAAGCTGAAAGTTCAATTCCCTCTTTAAATTTCTGCAGGGAGTTTTCCAGATTCAATTCTCCATATTCAAGTTCTTCGACTATCTTCTCAAGTTTCTTTGCAGCCTCTTCAAAGCTCATATTCTCCATTGATATTCCCCTCTTCTATATGTGTAACTTTGCACATAGCCTTACCATCAATCAATTTAATATCTATCCGGTCATTTTTGCAAACCTGTGTTATGGACTTAATTACGCTGCTGGAATCTGCCTTTGCCGCTAAGCAATATCCTCTTGAAAGTACAGATAGAGGACTAAGCGAATTTAACCTGGATGCGTTATTTGCTAATTTTTCTCTTAATTTTTTAACTCTGCTTTCAATATTCTTACATAGGTACTTATAATTAATATCCAGCATCATCCTAAGCTGATAAACCTTGTCAAGCGGCTGCCTTAACGGTAATGAGCCTTCAACTTTCTCAAGCCGCGCTCTGGCTCCAGAAATCCTGGTTTGAATAGCTAAAAGCATCCTTCTTTTGTGGGATTCTACTTTCCATTTTAGCTCTCTGGCATCCGGAACAACAATCTCTGCTGCTGCTGATGGTGTAGGCGCCCTTAGGTCTGCTGCCATATCTGCAATAGTATAGTCGGTTTCATGCCCTACCGCTGACACTATCGGAGCTTCGGATTCAAATATAGCCCTGGCAACAGCCTCCTCGTTAAAAGCCCAGAGTTCCTCCAGTGAGCCTCCACCCCTTGCGACTATAATGACGTCGACTTGTCCATTATTATTTAAAACTTTTATTGCATGTGATATTTCACTGGATGCTGTACTACCTTGAACTGATACAGGAAATAAGACTATCTGAACATTGGGAAACCTACGGGTTGATACATTTATTATATCTTTTATTACAGCCCCGGTACTTGACGTAACTACACCAACCCTTGCAGGAAAGAAAGGTAACGGCTTTTTAGAGGCCGGGGAAAATAGGCCTTCTTTCTCCAGCTTGACCTTCAACTGCTCAAAAGCCAGATACAATGCCCCCAAACCATCAGGCTGCATCTCCTCACAATAAAGTTGATACTGACCGTCCCTTTCGAATACATTTACACTTCCTCTGATAATTACCTTCATTCCGTCGGCAGGAACAAACCGCAAGCTGCTGCACTGAGTTCTAAACATAACACACTTTAGCAAACTTATTTTATCCTTTAATGTGAAATACATATGACCTGAGCTGTGATGCTTAAAGTTAGATATCTCACCTTTTATCCACAGGTCACTTAGCAGGTAGTCCCTAAAAATTAATTCTTTTATATACTTGTTTACCTGAGAAACCTCTAATACCCTCATCTCTACCCCACTTACTTTTCAAAAAAGAAAAACTCAACCGTGAGTTTCTCCTGAATGCACTACTCTATCTCTTATAAACTTTCCTAATATACCATTTATGAAAGCGCCCGACTCCTCTCCGCTATACTTCTTCGCAATCTCGACTGCTTCATTAACAGATACATTTGCAGGTATATCATCCCTATTTAAAATTTCATATATAGCTAATCTCAATATTGCAAGGTCTACTTTCGAAATCCTATTAATTTTCCATCCTTTTAAGTATACTTCAATACTTTTATCAATCTCACTCAAATCACTAATTGTACCTTTTACAACATCTAATATAAATTCTCTATCACTATCATCTACATCATTATTATTAAAATCATCCTGTTCCAAAAAAACCTCAATCTGCTTCTTGGGATCATCCTTCTGGATTTCCATTTGAAATAACAACTTAAACGCAGCTTCTCTTGCTGTCCTCCGACTCATTCCATATCCTCCTTAAATTTAAGATATATAGAGGTAATAGGGGTTATTATTCCCGTAATAGAATTAATTATTAGATGTTAAAAAACCTCAATATCCTATCTGCAATATTTCTCAAGTATTTTCTATCTTCATATATCTTCTTTCCCAGGTAAATTCCAATAATAACACAAAAAGCAATAAATATTGTCCTGAGTATTCCCAGAGATAAAACGCTTAACGCAAACAGCAAACCTACTCCTGCGCCAATTACTTCTCCCTTGTGACCATTATAGTATTCAAGCAGCTTCTCTTTATTCAATTACTTCACCTCCGGGGAGTTACTCAATTTTAGCCTTAAATCCGGTAGATAAATTCTCCACCTTAATACCAACATTTAATACCTTAACACCAGTTGAGTTTTCAATTGCTTCAATTGTTTTAGTTTGAACATTCTCACTTACTTGAGGAATATTCACTTCTGGAGCAACTGACATCTTTACTGAGACTTCTACGTTTTGGTTAATCTTTCTAACAGTCGCAATATATTCCTTAACTTCGGGAATCTTCTTCAAAGCAGAAGCAGCTATATTCTCAAAAGTTTCCAATGAAATTGCAATCTGTCCTCCTGCGGCCTCAATAATAATAGGTTCCCTTTCAAATTTTCTATTTGTTCCACTAACTATTAACTTAATACTAATTACAAAAAACACTAAAAGTGCCCCTAACAAGAAAGGAAATGCGGGCCCGTATGTCAGAGCATTCCGTATCTGGTCAATTACTATCCCAAACGATACTTTATCAAATTCAAATAAAATTAAAGTAATAACCATCATGACAGATAACATAGCAATTACTAATGCATATAAGGAAACTATGAATCTTCCAAGTATTTTCACACTATACCCCCTCCTATGTAATAATATAAAAAATGTACAATCTCCTAGCTTTTAAAATATTATATTTTATTTTAATAAAAAAATAAAC
>DHFP01000259.1 GCA_002402315.1 Clostridiales bacterium UBA4821 | reverse complement strand
ATAATACCTGTAATTAGTTTTAACCTTTTCATATTTTCAGACTTTAGTAGACTGTTACTAAGTTAGGAAAGAAAAGGCCTCAAGTCAAGTCTTTTTTAACATTCTCATTGTTGCCATAGACGCTCGAGCTGCTGGCATAGACTATGGAATAAAAAGATCATGAGTATCTCTCAAGTAATTCCTTAATTTTCATAAGATAACCTTTCCCATACTTCAGATCAGGCTCAAGGTAATTTCCTTCTCCCCATTCGTTCCAGGCTTTAATGAAAATTATATTATTTTCTGAATTCTTTGATCTGATGTTTATAAGAAGTGATTCAAACAGTTTACCAAAATTTTCCGGAGTAGAATTTGTTAATACAAGTGCACGCTTCCCGCTTCTTGGAGAATGATCAAAATTTGGTAAAATACAAGGAAAAACATTTTCTGTCACATTAGTATTTTTAATTACGTACCTGCTATACAGTTTATAATTTACGGATTTTGGAATTGCGAGAAATTTTCTGCGAGCCCAGAGATTTAGTCTAAAAAGAACATTTGAATTTTTAAAGGGTTCCGCTATTGAATCAAAGGTTACAGAGTTAAACCCCAGTTCCAAATACTTTTCAATATTTGCTTTTGCTACACAGTAAGCAATGAAATGTATTCCGTCCAAACCGTTACTTTTTGCTAAATCATTCCAGTGTTTAATAAAAGCCGAAGCATCTGGTAAATCCATTGGATCCCATATTATAAAAAGAGGCATATTGTTTATCCTGATGTACCTTTTGTCTTTGAAAGCTGGTAAAACTGAAAAGAAATGATCAGAATAATCTTTAATACCGGGATATTTTTGTTCAATCAGAACTTTATCTTCTTTGCTTGCCGTCCAGGTCTTGGCTTTCCAGCTATGGTTAGCCCAGCCAAGGCAAAACGGGAAGTCAGGCTTTCCTGAAGCTAATACTTCATTAAAAGGTCTGTCAAGCAGCCGAATCCCATTCCCAAACCAATAATGCCAATAACAAAATCCTTCTATCCCATGTTCTCTTGCCATTTGAGCCTGAGCTTCTCTTACTTCCGTAAGCCGGAGGTCATAATACCCTAAGTCTGCAGGAACCCGCGGCTGATAATGTCCCATAAAGAATGGTTTGGCCTTACCAACATTAGTCCACTCAGTAAATCCCTTCCCCCACCATTTATCATTCTCCGGGATAGGATAGAATTGAGGTAAATAAAATGCTATTACGCGTGCTTCAGTCATTTTCGTTATAAAAAACTTCAAAAGGAGTCAATCATATTTTCAATCGTGATTTTCTAAAAAGATCTCCAGCGATAATCAGTTTCAAAAATCTCCTCAAATACAATGATATAATACCTGTATAGAAATAAGGTTTAAACCGATAATTCTTCAACAAAGTCTGGAAGGCCTTTTGCTTTTCAAACTGAAAAATATCATTCTTTGAGATAACCAATTGTTTATACCATCCCAATAAATAATATCTGAATAACCTGTATTTTTCAACATTATATACTTGTTGACTTAACTGATTTGTAGCTAAATATTCATCGTACAGAGAGAGATAATTTACCCCAAAAACCTGAAAAAAATTATAGCCCCCTTTACTTTTTAAGGGTTGTAATTTGCAGAATTGTCTATTATAAATAACAGCCCTTTTTTTAGAACTTATTGTTCTTAAGTTGAGGTCAGGGGTCCATGTCAATTTCTCAATATTCCTGTCACGATCGGGCATTGAAATAAAATCCTCCCTCCAAATTCCGGTAGCCAGTAACCATGTAGACCAGTAGGATGCAATTTGAACAAACATTTCCAGGGAATCACAGTATATTATTTCATCGTTTCGGTCAATAAGATTTTTGTTTGGAAAAAGGAGTAAGGGTTTGTCCTTCATATTTCCTTCAATAAATCCGATCATTTTATCCAGTTCTTCAGGAATAAAATATGCATAATCATTAAGCAGTTTAATGAAAGATCCTGTGCCTAAAGCAGCAGCTTTCGGGAAATTACCGTCGGCAATACCAGTATTTTCTGTGTTCCTGCTATATATTATGTTGCTGTATTTCTTAGTATAATTCTTTACAATGGTTTCAGTATTATCAGTAGATGCATTATCTGAGATGCAGATCTCAATTTTCCCGGATTGAAATGAAGGTTCTGAAACTAAACCAGAAAGGGTTTTATCTAATATGTCAGCTCTGTTATATGTCGGAATACAAACCGACAGTATCTTTTCAGGCATGATATAGTTTCTTTTTGGTAGTAAAGATCCAGAAACTTAATGGTAAACTTATAATAACTACTATAGTCGTATACCCAACAACAACCCCGGCAACACCAATGTATTTTGCCGCTAATATTGTAGAAACGGCACATAAAATCCCGATAACGATAGCCTGTACTAAAAATGGTTCCCTTTTATGGCAACGCAAATATGTTGCCCAGGAATTAATAACGTTGTTTATTGGAACAGTCGAAAGCAGAATTGCACTTAGCCATAATGGAAGAAACCTGTCCGCCAGGGATAAATGAAAATGTTCTAAAGCTGCAAGAAAAACTATAAATATTAAAATTAAAATGATACTGACTAATGTCGAGTTTTTCAGAACGGTTTTTAGAGACCGATCCAACATTCCAAAGTCATTTTTGGCAACTAAAGATGACCATAATGGGATTTTAGTGGATGTCCAGCTTACAACAAAAGAAAGGATCGAATTTAAAACAACCAGAGTCATTCCCATTTGCCCGGCTGCTACAGCACCATTAGATGCAAAAATTACCGGATTAAATAGCTGAAAGATGAAATAACCGCTGATCCAGCTTAATGCTATGCGCCATTGATACGGGAAAATTTCATGCCGATAACTAATTCTTTCATTAATTTTCTGCCTATATATATTCAGAAGTAAACGAGGATATTCAGTTCTGCCATAAAGTATCACCAGTGCCACAAAACCTGTAATTGAATTAATCGCTGCTACATAGAGTTTTGCACCTAACATAAGACTTACCCACGTTATGGTCAATATAACAAGTTGTTGTATAAGTGCCAAACGAGCCATCTCTTTTACTTTATTCATCCCTTGCAGCACTGCCATCCAGGGAGAGATCAGTAAGTTTAAACTACTTCCTAAAGCCACAATAAACCAGGGGGTCTGCCATATCACTGTTGGATTATCAGCTCCATATTTATTGAAGAAAGAATAGCCTGCTAATTGAAGAACGACAAAGAGCATACATGCAAATAGTAAATACCATTTTAGAGAGAAATGCATCAAAGACGCCAGCCTCGACAGATTTTCAGGTTTTCCTCCAACTTGCGTGACGCTTGTGAAGGAAAGATGGGCCATCTCATGTGCAACAAATTGAATAATAATCCCACCAAGTCCTAATTCAAAGAAAATCTGAATAGCTAAAACACTTCTAAATGTATAATAAAAACCTTGTTCCTCTTTTGTCATAAAGGATGCGATCAGGAACAACGTTACAAATCCACCGGAAGCTTGTACAATGCGTGTCAGAGATGTGTAAAAGATTGCCTTATCAACACCTAACTTAGAAGGAATATTTTTGAAATATTGTAGCATAAATTATGACATCATCCAGTCTATCATCCGCCCCAAACCATTATTTATGGATGCAGATTATAAATTATTAGA
>DHFP01000238.1 GCA_002402315.1 Clostridiales bacterium UBA4821 | reverse complement strand
TCTTTAGAACCAATTTAAGTCAAGCAATATTGCATGTATTTAGTTTTTTTGAAGTGCTCCAATAACAAACATTTATTTAACAATCGCTACATCTATTATCTGTTGGTCTGTTTCTTTACAATTAGTTTCATATACAAATAGCTATCAGAAAATTTTTAGTTTATTTTTAAAAACTTACGTACACCTTACCAAATTTCTTTGCCATTGATAAGTTGCTTGCCAGCTTTTAGTATATTTAAAACTATCATGAACTAAATCATTTATGGCAATTGACATGAATGATGCAAATGTCTTTTGAGGGACTATCATACTATATTCATAACCGGTGTGGGTTGTATCTAATAACTTCCCATCAAATTCGTATTTTGTCTTTAGTAACTGTTGCAATTGGTCAATATCACTTTTGCTATGTGCTCTGATCAGTAATTCATCTTTATTGCATGGTTCCTTGTGCACAATGCTGTAGTAACCTGTCTTGAGATAGACCAACATTTTCTTTTCCTCCTCTAGATGTATTTAAAACTTGTTCAGGCATACACTAACAGCCTGTGACAAGACTTCTATATTCTTTAATATACGGGCTTAGTGTCTGAAAGTTTGTTCTTTTTAAGCCAGTTATAAAGATTCGGTTGCGTTGTCTTATACTTCTTCGCGATATAGATTTGCGTAGACCCATTTTTAAGCAATGAAATGATTTCTTCTCTGTAAATATCGAGTTTTGACTTTCCCAAACCTCTGGGTCTTCCTAATAGCTTTCCGTTTGCCTTTGCCGCTTTTAAAGCTTCTATTGTTCGTTTGCTTATAAGATCTCTCTGAATTTCTGCTGCAATGCTAAAAACCATCGCTAAAATTTTTGATTGTATGCTGCCGTTTAGTTCCCAGCCATTTTTGACATCATAAATCGCTATATTCTTTTCTTTAGCAACCGCAAGTATCTCCATCACCTCCAGCATCGACCTTCCCAATCTCGACAATTCTGGAACAATTAATTTATCACCACTGCCAAGCTCATCAATAATATTTTTGATTTGGCGCTTTTTCCAAGGTATTTTCCCGGATATTTTTTCTTCAACAAAATTTATCATCCCCATATTCCTATCATCTGCAAATTTCAAAATATCGGCCTTGTTTTTTTCTATGTCTTGGTCAACAGCAGATACTCTTAGGTAAGCAAAAGTTTTATTCTTTTTTTCCGCATTAACTATCTTCGCCATAACTTGCTCTGTTCCATTATTATTGCTCCGGCAACAATATACCTTAAAGTTGTCATTCCCGCGAAAGCGGGAATCCAGAATTAGACTGGATGCCGGATCAAGTCCGGCATGACATTTTATATATTTAGTTGCCGGAGTATTATAAATGAAAATACGGTTATTAATTATATTATTTATAAATATATGTCAATAGATTTATTTATAATATATGACATTAATAATACTGCTTATTATTAATAAATATAATATTGGTAGGTATATAGAAAACAAAACTGATGTGATTATTGATTCTCTTGATAAGTCGATACTTAGAAGTAAGTAAAATCTGAGATTAAACCATTTTACTTTCCTTCAAGAAACTTCTCACATTTTCCCTGATATCGCCCAGTGAATTAGGATTATACCATTTGATTTCTTCGTCGGCAGCAAACCATGTCATCTGACGCCGGGCATATTGCCAGGTATCGCGTTTAATTAAATCTATGCAACTTTCCCAACTATACTTGTTGTCTAAAAATTCGACTATTTGTTTGTAGCCGAGCGATTGCAGTGGTTTGAGATTTTCGCTATAGCCCATAGCCAAAACACCTTTAACTTCATCAAGCAATCCGGCGGTAATCATTTTATCGGTGCGCAATTTAATTCTCTGCTTTAATTCTTTACGATCAATTTGCAGGCCGATTTTATAAGTCTTGTAAGGAATATCGGAAAAGGAATGCTTTTTTTGTTTGACTGTAATTGATTCACCGGTTTGTTCCAAGACTTCCAGCGCCCGGATTACCCTTACCGAATCATTGGGATTAATTTGAGCGGCAGCGACAGTATCTCTTTGCAGCAATAAATCATAAAGATATTTTTTCCCCTGGGTATCACGCAGCTTGCGATAATGATTTCTGATATCTTCATCCACGTCCGGAGTATCAATAATCCCCTTGAGGAGTACTCTAATGTAAAGACCTGTTCCTCCGACAACAAAGACTGGTTTCCCCTTCCCTGCCAGATTGGAAATAATGGCTCGCGCTTGTTCGGAAAACAAAGCGGCGTTAAATTCTTCATCCGGATTAACAACGTCTATTAAGTGATGTTTGATTCCTTTTCGCTCATCCACTGTTGGTTTTGCCGTTCCGATATCCAGATAGCGGTAAACCTGCATTGAATCAGCGCTGATGATTTCGCCACTGAATTCCAGCGCCAGATCGACGGCTAATTCAGTTTTGCCAGTAGCGGTAGGCGAATTGATTATTACCAGCGGCAACTTTTCCATCTCTAATTTTTACTTCCTTTTAAACATT
>DHFP01000043.1 GCA_002402315.1 Clostridiales bacterium UBA4821 | reverse complement strand
CTTCACTTAAATTAAATGCACCCCCCCCTAATCTATAGGGTACATTTTATACAATGGTTAACTAAAAACCCGTGTATTGTTTTTATACACGGGTTTTTGTAATTCTATTTATTGTTGTTGAGGTGCATCCACTGGACAAACATTTGCACATGCTCCACATTCTATACATACATCGGGATCAATTACATATTTGTCATCACCTTGGGAAATGCATTGAACCGGACATTCTGGTTCACAGGCTCCACAACTTATACAGGCATCTGTAATTAAGTATGCCACTTTAGACACCTCCTTTCTTAAATTAGTCTTCTAAATCTTTAAGCTCTTCTAATTCTTCTTCGCATTCTTCCACCATAGCATCTTTCATAATTTTTACTTCATTTGCATCAAAGACTTTCAGGTCAGCCTGGTCACCTTCATCAAGTTTCACCTTAATCATCTCCTTGAGCAAGTTGACCTCCATGACTATTCCCTGCCCATTAGGAGTACTGACAACAGCACCAACTTTCGGAACCCTTTTTAGTTTCTCTTCATATACTTCATGCTCATACCTTAAACAACACATCAGTCTTCCACATGTTCCTGAGATTTTAGCAGGATTTATAGAAAGGCTCTGCTCTTTAGCCATTTTAATTGAGACAGGTTCAAATTCTCCAAGGTATACGGAGCAGCATAATTCCCTACCACAAAACCCTGTTCCTCCGAGCATTTTGGTCTCATCTCTGACACCAATCTGCCTTAACTCAATTCTTGTCTTAAAAATTGTAGCTAAATCTTTCACCAGTTCCCTAAAATCTATTCTTCCTTCTGCAGTAAAATAAAATAAGATTTTATTATTATCAAAGGTATATTCAACATCAATTAATTTCATTCCCAGATTATGCTCTTTAATTTTCTGCAAACAGGTCTCGTAAGCCTGTTTCTCTTTCTTCTGATTCTCCGCTGCCTGTTGACTATCTTTCTCAGCAGCTATCCTTATAACCTTCTTTAAGGGCGCTACTATTGCTTCCTCATGAACCTCCCTGTTTGATATTACTACCTTGCCGTACTCAATACCCCTTGCAGTCTCTACAATTACATGGTTGTCAACATCAATATTTAATTCTCCCGGGTCAAAATAATATATCTTACCGGCCGTTTTAAACCGCACTCCTACAACTTTTACCATTATAGACCTCCCAAATGCTTAAAAGCATATTGTCAATTGCCATCTGAAAGCTTATATTCATCTTTATATTCTTTCGCGTTTCCTCTACTATTTTGATAACTTTAATCAGGTCATCACGACTGTAATTCAAAACATTTTTTAATATAATACCCTGTTTGTCATAATTAATCAACTCTTTTCCATTCACCAAGGTCTTGGATAAAATTATGTCTCTGTACCAGGTTATTATAATGTCGAAAATGTCCTCTATAAAGTTCTTATTATCTTCAAAGAAAGTTGAAATCTTTAATAACTCCTCAATTTCACATTGTTCAATTCCGGCTAAAATATCAAATACCTGTTCCCTAAGTCCAAGAAAGTCATCAGAAATAATTGAAAATGCCTTCCCGACAATTCCCTGTGAAAATGCCACTGCAAAATCCGCAACAGCATTCTTATTAATTCCTTTAGCGCTTATAATTGCTTTTATATCCTCATCATTATAAATATCAAACTTGATTCTTGTACATCGCGACTGGATTGTCTTCAGGATAGCATTGCTGTTAGATACACCTAGAATTAGCGTAACATATAAAGGTGGTTCTTCTAGAGTCTTCAATAAGCAGTTTTGCGCCTGTGTAGTCATTTTATCGCCTTGGTCAATTATATAAACCTTCCTATCTGATTCTATAGGTTTGATTATTACCTGCTCCTGCAGGTTTCTTATTCCATCTATTCCTAAACTTGATTTCTCCGGCGAAACAAGAGTAAAGTCGGGATGGTTTCCCGACAGCAGCTTTCTACAAGACAAGCACTCTCCGCAAGCTTCACCTTCTTGCCTATGACATAAAATAGCGGCGGCAAATACCTTTGCAAGTGAAAGCTTACCCATACCGGCCGGACCCTCAAAGCTGTATGCATGTGATAGCTTCCCGGCCTTAAGTGAGTCCTGAAGAATACCTTTTATTCTTTTTTGTCCTATAAATGTATTGAAATTCACGCTTTTCTCCTTACATTACGATGTCCAGAAGCAGTCCTCTTATATCCTCCATACACTTCAATATTTTAAGATTATCCTTCTCCTCTTTTAATACTTCCTGTGTAAGCTTCTCAATTTCTTCATTAACCTTCTTTACAACAGCCCATACACGGTGTCTCCCTCGCCGGTCCAACATATTTTCTTTTAAAAACATATGAGAGTTATTAACAGTCTCACGCAAAAACTCTGAGATCAGCTGCTTGTACAGCTTCAGGTCCCTGATGTCTACCCTGGAGCCGAGCTTCTCCCCCTGTTTACTAATTTCATCAAGGAGCCTGTTAACCCGCTCCTGGATTGTTTCATCCTGAGTTCTCCGGTATTGAGACTGAAAAGAAATACCTTTAGAATCCCGTACCTTCTTTTCTTCCTTCTTTGTTGTATCAAGTAACCCTGAAGCTCTTTCAAAAGAATGACGTATTTTCATAAATATCTTCCTTTTCTAATAAATAAATCCAGACACTTCTTTACCTCATCAAAAACCTCATTAACTGATTTTCTCGCATTAATCATCTTAACTCTTTCCTTATCCCTTTCGGCTACCTTGAGATAACCTTCATAAACCCTATTATGAAATTCAATTGCTTCAGATTCAATACGGTCTTCCTGCTCTGATCTGGTTTTTCTTATAACAACCTCTTGGGGTGAGATGTCAAAGAAAAGAGTAAGGTCCGGTTTGCATCCTTGCATAGCATGACTATTAACTTCTTCTACTGCTTTTATTCCAAGATTTCTTCCGAAACCTTGATAAGCAATGCTGGAATCAACAAACCTGTCGCACAGAACTACTTTCCTCTGCTCTACCGCCGGCTTAATCAGAGTTTCTACCAGCTCGGCCCTTGCCGCAGCGTAAAGCATAAGTTCAGTTACAATATTCATACCTTTGTTACCAGGGTCAAGCAGCACCTCTCTAATTTTTTCTCCCACTCTTGTCCCTCCCGGTTCCCTGGTTGTTACAACATCAAAGCCTTGTTGTTTCAAATATTCGACCATATTATTTGTCTGTGTTGTCTTTCCGCAGCCATCCATACCTTCAACAGTAATAAAAAACCCTTTCAAGCAGACCCCTCCACTATCTATTTGAGGAACGATGAAATAACAAATTCCCATTTTTTAAGCGGCTATTTTCCGCCAATACTGCGTTGTCATCAGTTGCAATAAACCAATTATTACGCCTTCCTCCGCCTTGTCTTGACGAAAAATATCTCACTCAAAAATCGGGTTTTATTATTTCATCGTTCCTAAAGTACCGAATCTATCAAATGGCCAGAATCTGAATATGGCCCTTCCACTCATTTCTTTTAGGCTAATACATCCATTTATAGTAGTAACATCACCCTTTTGTTGTGAAAACTTTCTGCTGTCACTGCTATTATTTCTATTATCCCCGAGGACATAAATATACCCTTTGGGAACAGTAATATCTACATTAATATCTTCACCGCCGGAATTACTTGAACGTACTCTTCCATCTTCAATGCTTAACCTGATATTCCAAGGTTCTTTAATATAATCCTCTTTTAACCTTTCCCCATTTAAATGAACACTTGCATTTTCCATTACAACCGTATGGTCACCTGTCAACGGCTCTCCATTTATTAATATCTTGTCACCATCTATATCAAAATTGTAGAAGGTTTGACCATCAATCTTAATGGTCTCACCCTTAAGCTGAACCTGTTCACCTTCCACTCCAATAACCCTCTTAATATAGTCCCTCTTAGTAAAAAAATATACCATCTTCTTTGCAGGATTGCTTTCCTGATAAAAAGGACTGTGCGGCTCGGTAAAGGTTACAATATCACCCCTCTTGGGTTTTATATTTAAAAAATAGCTTAATCTTTCAGCTATCAACCTGTCATTATCCAGATTTAAAATAGTAGCTGCCATTTTTGGGTCTTGCAAAGTTGGTTCCATAGACGGTCCAACAACTATAGTCGGAGCAAAAACAAATATTCTTAAAATAATTGCTGCAATTAACGCTATTAATATACTGCCGAACCATCCATCCTTTTCCTCATTTATTCCCTCACTATTTACAGTTGTCTTATCCATAACAATTGAACTCCTCTCAATTATCTCTTATCACCCACGGGGAAAAACCCACCAAGCCTAATCTTTTCTTCTTCAAAGCACATCATTATCTTTGCCCTAAGTTCTCTTTCTGTCGCCCAGTGTTCAGCACCAATAGTCTTTGCAATTGCACGTACTACAAAATAAGTATCACCAAATTGGGTAACTCCCAACACTTGAGGCGGCTCCAGCAAGACCTTGCTCTCCTGCTCAAGTAATTTGCATGCTTTTTCAATAGTCTCCACTGCCTTTTCTATTCTCACATCATACGAGACTAATGTATCAACAATAGCTACCCGGTTGCCTTTGGTATGGTTGGTAACTGTTTTTATTTCACCATTGGGAATTGTATAAAGCTCGCCATTAAAGTTCCTGATCTTTGTTACCCTAAGCTCCATCTCCTCTACTGTACCGGTCATATCACCTATGGCAACCACATCTCCTACCGCAAATTGATTCTCAGCTAGTATAAAAAACCCGCTAATTATATCTTTTACCAAGCTCTGTGCCCCAAATCCCAGTGCGACTCCACCAATTCCCGCTGCAGCAAGTACGGTTTTTATATCAAATACGTTCAGAACACTGGTTAAAATTGTAACAATTGCAATAAAGTAAACACCATATCTCAATATACTGCCTAGAATTGTGCTTACAGTATCAAGTCTTTTACCATCTCCGGAAATCTTAAACCTTTTTTGCTTCTCAATAAGCTTTCTGATTAGGAAGCTTCCTGCTTTAATAATAATTATAGAAGAAACAAATATTATTACTATAAGAAAAAACTTCCAAATAATTTGCGGAATTAATTCAGGTATTCTTAAAATAAAGCCTGAACTCAACTTTTGAATATCCATTCTTTTTCACCTATTATTCTTCTTATAGATAAGTTATTCTAAATCAAATATAATTTTACCACAATATAAAAAGTATTTCTATAATTAAAAGATACATTTGGGTTTATACGTAAATTCCTATATCTGAAAAAAGGATTTAGAAGAATTTTATAGAATTATAACATATTAATATTATATTCCGAGGTAAAAAATGATAGATAAATTCGCTGAATTCTCCAAAAGTATTTTTTTTAAACGGGTATTTATATACGGAACCATAATTCTGCTGGCATATGAGTTAAGGAGTTTTGCCAATCTGTTCCTTTTGCTTTTCTTTGTCACCTATATTATGAATGAGTTATGTAAGTTTATTCATAGCCGGGTATCAAGATTTGTAAAAATCTCTGAAGAAGTGGTTATCATGGCAACCTACTCTTTTCTTATTACCTTACTTGTTTTGAGCGGAATAAAATACATACCTGAAGTAATAAACGAGGCAAAAGAATTGACTAAATCCTTTGATGCCTCTCAGGACTTGAATGTAAGCATTAATAACTACCTGGGAAATATTCTTAATTCAATAGATCCCTCTCTGAAAAACATACTGGAATACTATAATTTTAACTATGCTAAAGAAATTAACGAATTCTCCTCCAACATTGCAGCCTTTTCGTATAGTTTCCTGAAAAGCATTGGCAATTGGATGTTTAATATCTTTTTAATGATAGTCCTGAGTTTGTTCTTTCTTATTGAAAAAAACAAAGTAAAGCACTTTGCAGAAGTCTTTAAGGATAGTAAACTTAGCTTTATGTATCATGACCTTAAGCCTGTTTTCACAAGATTTTATGGGTCATTCGGGGTAATGATAAGATCCCAATTTATAATTTCACTAATAAATACAACTCTGACTGTCCTGGCGCTTGCCTTACTGGGATTTTCAAAACTATTTGCACTGGGATTAATGATCTTCCTGTTTGGATTAATTCCTGTTGCCGGAGCGATTCTATCAAGTATTCCTTTAGTCCTGATAGGTTTTTCAATGCATGGAATTGTATATGTTTTCTATATAATAGGATTAGTTTTGCTTATTCACATTTTGGAAGCTTACATTTTAAATCCGAGAATTTTCTCTTCGCTTACTCATCTGCCGGTTTTTGTAACTCTGGTAGTTCTACTCATCTCCGAGCATATTATGGGTCCATGGGGGCTGGTATATGGTCTTCCTCTGTTTGTATTTATAATTGAATCCTTAAAACAACCTCCTGTCACAAATGGAACCTCAAACATCAGTAAAACAGGCAAAAATGTAAAGCCTGGTTCAAGCGTGTAACCAGGCATCAATTATTCCTGTAACTTGCAACGATATTTCCAATTATAACAAGAGACAATCCTATAACGGTTGTAATTAGCAAGGGCTCCTTCAGTATCAATACCGCCAGCCCACTGGTTACTATTGGTGACGCATACGTTAATGTTGAAAGCTTCTCAACCGATAAAAACTGTATGGTCTTCAGGTAAAACACCATGTTTATTATGTTATACACAACAGCAATAAAAATGATATATGCTGATTCATGTAAGTTAGGCATTATCCACCAGTTCTTTGCTGTTAAAATAAATATGCCTGAAATTAAAGAAATTGCCTGGCCCATAAATAGAAATTGGAGTTCGGGTATGTCTCTTTTTTTACCTAATATAGTAAATATTGTTATGGAAATTATTGAAATCAGTATATAGATAATACCTATGTTTAATGAAAATGCTAATAGTTTTCCTCCGGTTAATACGAAATAAACCCCTGCAAAACTTAGTAGTATTCCTACTAAGACTTTCATGTTGATGGTCTTTTCCTTTCCTTTTTTAAGAAAAATCAAACTGGCAAAATATAAAAATATAGGATTTGAATAGTATATAATTATAGTCTGACTCACTGTCATGTATTCCAAAGCTATGTTAAAAGATATCTCGTAGAGTGAAAAACCGGAGATAGCTGCTACTATTAACCAGCCCAAGCCCAAGTTGGATTGTACAAACCTATTAACTCCCCTTCTATAATTAAACGCTGCAAGAGTAACCAAACCGATAAATGAGGTATAAGTTAATATATGATAAGGGTTAAGCTGTCCCATTAATAAATATTTTGTTAAAACAGTTGTTATACCTGAAGTAAAGAACATAAGCAGTAAATAAACATACCCCAACTGCTGCTGTATAAGAATTAGCGCTCCTCTAAACCCTTTACTTATAGGGTCTGTCAGTGAATAAGCTAAAAATTTTATATACTTCTTATATCTTTCCGGGTTTTTAAATGCTGCTTTATTGTTAAATACTTTCACATCGACTCTCCTATTTTTAACTTCAATACTATTGTTCTCATTAATGTCGTTACTTATTAACAAAAAAGGACAAGTATAGTTCTGGAATATTTAGTTCTTTAGGTGTAAAATATATTATCTAGAAAAACCACTGGAGGATATCTTATGAATTTTGATACAGCTGTAAGTGAAATGAAGGAATCAATCATCAATTCTACTCAAGAGCTTATAAAAATTAAAAGTGTTAAATCTAATTTTTCAGAAGGTAAACCTTTTGGTCAAGGTATCAACAATGCCCTTGAATATATTCTAAATCTTTCAAATAACCTTGGATTTACTACTAAAAATCTGGATGGGTATATAGGATATGCTGAGTATGGCAAAGGAGAAAAGCTAATTGGTATCCTAGTTCATTTAGATGTAGTACCGGAAGGGGAAGGTTGGTTACACCCTCCATATTCAGGAAATGTAGTTGATGAAAAAATCTTTGGCCGTGGAGCTATAGATGACAAAGGTCCTGCAATAGCGGCAGTATATGCACTCAAAGCCATAAAAGACAGCGGTATAAATTTAAATTCCAGGGTAAGAATAATATTCGGCCTGGACGAAGAAAGTGGCTCCAGATGTATGCAATACTACCGGAATAATGAAGAAATACCCGCATGCTCCTTTGTGCCGGATGCTAATTATCCGGTTATTAATGCTGAAAAAGGTATCTTAACTTTCAAATTGGAAAAGAACTTGAAACAATCCTCTAACAATATTATTACCTCCATATTAGGTGGAAGCCGCCATAATATAGTTCCAGACTTCTCTGAAGCAGCACTTAAAGCTTCTCCTCAAATGGCGGAGCAAATAAAACAAAAGTTTATAGACTTCTTTAATAAAACACAATTTGATATGGAGATAGATTATTCTTCAGATAGATTATTGATAAAATCATATGGAATCGCCTCCCACGCCAGTCTCCCTGACAAAGGTGTTAATGCAATATCACAGCTGATGCTGTTTTTAAATGAACTAAATATAACTGACGAGTTGGGTAAATTCATTCAATTTTATTCCGGGCGGATAGGTATGGAGTATATGGGTGCATCACTTGGATGCAGTTATAGCGATGACCTGTCCGGCAATCTCACCTTAAACGCAGGTATAGTTAATATGAGTAAAGATAAAATCGAGGTAACGGTAGATATCAGATACCCCGTTAAATATAAGGCTGAAGATATTATTACAAAAATAAAAGATTCAGTTGACCACTTTGGTATATCAATTACCAATATAAAAGATGTAAAGCCGCTGTTTATGCCCCCGGAATCTGACCTGGTAGAAAATTTGATGGAAGTATACACGGATTTTACTGCCCAAAGGACAAAACCAATATCAATCGGCGGGGGTACATATGCACGCTCGATGCCTAATGCAGTTGCTTTCGGAGCAATATTCCCGGGTGAGCCGGAGCTCGCACATCAAAAAGATGAATATATATCAATAGATAGTCTCATTAAGAATACTCAGATTTTTGCCCGCGCAATTTATAAGCTTGCACAACAGCAATAGTTGTAACCATTATGTCACCTTGATAATAAATTGTTATTAACAAAATATATTATTGAGGTGATTTTTTTGCCAATACACACCGTAACCCGCGGCCAGTCAATCTGGCAAATATCCCGGATATATAACGTGCCCTATCAAATTATCGCAGAAGCAAATGGACTGATTCCCCCGTATACCCTTGTAATAGGTCAGAGTTTGTATATACCCAGAGTGTCACGGAGGCATGTTGTAAAACCTGGTGAATCACTTTGGTCTATCTCACGCCAGTATAATGTGCCTATAGACTCAATACTTGACGTAAACCCAATTGAATCCCCTCAGGCAATTTACCCGGGACAGGTGCTGATAATTCCTGCAGAAACAAACCTGTTTGGAACAATACAAGTAAATGCATATATTGAGCCCGCAGGTTCTCCTGCGCAAGAACTGGAGCTAGTCAGGGAAGTTGATGACTACTTAACCTACTTAAGCATTTTTAGCTATAGAGTCACTGAAACCGGCACTCTGTTAGCCCCACCTAACGCGCAAGCCCTTGTTACAGCAGCAAGAAACAATCGCGTCGCCCCGCTTATGGTCATAACCAACTTCCGCGGAGGAACATTTGATACCGAGCTGGCAAGGGTGATTCTGAACAACCTGGAAATACAAGAAACATTGATTACTAATATACTTCAGACTTTAAGGACTAATAACTATTCAGGAGTGAATGTAGACTTCGAACGTGTGGCTCCTGCTGATAGAGATCGGTATACTGCTTTCTTGAGAAGACTCCGGGATAGAATAAAACCTGCAGGCTTTATACTTTCCACCGCTCTTGCTCCCAAAGTATCTGCCGCCCAAGTTGGAGCCTGGTATGAAGCACATGACTATGGAGCCCATGGTGTAATTGCTGATTTTGTAATAATAATGACCTATGAATGGGGCTGGTCCGGAGGCCCTCCAATGGCAGTAGCTCCAATCAATCAGGTAAGAAGAGTTCTGGACTATGCTATAACTGTAATACCAAGAAGGAAAATTATGATGGGCATGCCGCTATATGGGTATGATTGGACCTTACCATATGTATCCGGCGGCCCCTTCGCACGAAGAGTAAGTCCGGTTCAGGCTGTTCAGATAGCTTCCCGTTACGGTGCAGAAATTCAGTATGACCAGACTGCCCAATCGCCATATTTCAGGTATTATGATGCTCAACGCAAACAGCATATTATATGGTTTGAAGACCCTAGAAGTGTGCTGGCCAAATTCAGGGTGGCAAATGAATACGGCCTCAGAGGAGTAAGCTACTGGGTATTGGGTTCTGCATTCCCGCAAAATTGGCTGATGTTGGAAGATTATTTCAATATAGAAAAGATTATTTAATTTTCAATGAGACCTAGACACGGGGACGGTTCTTTTGTCTGTCCCCGTGTCTAGGTCAGATATTGAAGAATAATGAGCAACACAACTCCCGGTATTCCCAACAAACCAGCTATAAGTGCTGTTACTACGTTTATCCCTATATGGATACCGATTGTTCCGCCAAATACATTTAATACCCACAATACAACTCCGCCAATAACGGCATTCAAAACTAACTTACCCAAAAATTTTATTGGTATAAATAAAACCTTTCCGACTATGTATAGTAAAATTATTGCAAACAAATATGCAAGCATAGTATTTGTATCCAAACCCATATAATCAACTCCTGTACAACCTCTACAACATTATATTAATATACAGGGGATAAATATTACTTAAAATTAATACATACCTTGACTCTTACCTATTTTTAAGTTATACGTTTCATCAAATTCCACCTTAACTCCCTTTTCCTTAACCTTTTTTAATAGATAATTATACTTAATCTGAGACGCTTTTATCAAATAAGCATAGTAATCTACAAGCTCGTCCTCATGTGCAAATTCATAGTTGGTAGTAGCCATAACCCATTCGTCCTGAGCCTTCTTTAGGTTATCCAGCAATTCGCCCATGTCCTCATTGGAATCTTTCTTTTGCTCCAATATCTTCTTCTCACGGTACATTTTGTCAAGAATTGAAACAAAAGTGCTTCGCCCTTTGCTTTTCATCTGCTGAATTGCATCTATCATGTTCATATGCATCTTTACACCCCCTGTAAAGGATTTCTTTAATAGTATAGTCAAATTTTACCTTTTTTATTCTGGGTGCAAAAAAAATAACCCCTTAAGGGTTATATAATATTGACTACTTTGTGTACTCAAACTCAATGTCATATATCCTGACTGTATCACCGTCACTAATTCCCAGCCTTTCAAGTTCATCTGAGATACCCATCTTTTTAATTGTCCGCTGAAAATACTGAAGGGATTCCGAGTCATCAAAGTTAACCCTTCTAAGAAGCTTTTTCATAGCATCTCCTTCTAATATGTAAATATCATCCTCTTTTTTAATAGTCCATCCTTCATCTTTCAGCTCATACCTCGCTTCATGCTCGGCATCATTATCCTCAAGACCTACAGGCGATAAAGTTTTCAGAAGGTCATTAACCCTGTAGAATAACTCCTTTAAGCCTGCTCCGGTTGCTGCAGACACAGGAAATACTTCGTATCCGGCCTTATTGATCTCTTCCTTAAACTTCTCCAGATTCTCCTCAGAATCCGGAATATCTATTTTATTGGCAGCAACTACCTGGACTCTTTCGGCCAACCATGGGTTAAACTCCTTCAATTCGGAGTTGATTACATAAAAATCCTTTATTGGATCCCTGCCTTCAATGCCGGATATGTCAACAACATGAACTATTACCCTTGTCCTTTCCACATGGCGCAGGAACTGGTGTCCCAGGCCTGTTCCCTCATGTGCACCTTCTATAAGTCCCGGAATATCCGCCAAAACGAAGCTTGATCCATCGTCAAGCCGTACGACACCTAAGTTGGGCTCAAGTGTGGTAAAGTGGTAGTCTGCAATTTTCGGTCTGGCTGCCGTCATAGATGACAGGATGGTTGACTTCCCTACATTGGGGTATCCGACCAGTCCTACATCTGCAATCAGCTTAAGTTCCAGCAATATCTGCTTTTCTTCTCCTTCTTCTCCAAGCTCTGCAAACTTTGGTGCCTGCCTTGTTGAGGAGGCAAACCGTAAATTCCCCTTGCCGCCTCTTCCGCCTTTTGCAACCACGAAGCTGTCTCCATGGCTTACAAGATCTGCCATAACTTGCCCTGTTTCCTCATCTTTTATTACTGTTCCGGAAGGAACCCTGATAATCAAATCTTCACCGCTTCTCCCCGTACGGTCGTTAGGACCTCCTTTTTCTCCGGGTTGAGCCTCATAATGCCTTTTATATCTAAAGTCCATAAGAGTACTTAAGCCTTCATCAACTCTAAGTACTACGTTTCCTCCCCTGCCGCCGTTTCCACCATCCGGTCCGCCGGCAGGTATATACTTTTCACGGCGGAAAGATACTATACCATCCCCGCCTTTTCCAGCTTTTATTGATATCTTTGCTATATCAACGAACATAAATTCACCACCCCTACCAACCACAAACTACTAACTAAACTAAATTTAGGATATCCATTATGTCAAAAAAAATCCCGGCTTTGCCGAGATTCTATCTTTTTATACAGGGAGCACGCTAACCTGCTTTTTGTCTCTACCTTTTCTAGAGAACTTAACTACTCCAGAAGCAGTTGCAAATAGTGTGTCATCGCTGCCTATCTCTACGTTCATACCTGGGTAAATCTTTGTTCCTCTTTGTCTTACCAGGATATTTCCAGAAAGTACGAACTGTCCATCTGCTCTTTTAACTCCCAGCCTTTTTGACTGACTATCACGTCCGTTTCTTGAACTGCCCATACCTTTCTTGTGTGCGAATAATTGCAAATCTATTCTAAACATAGTTTACACCTCCTTATCTAAAACCTTAACAAACTTTTTATATTTTTCACCAATATCCTTTAGTCCTAAAACCATTGTTTCTAAAATTAGATTTACTCTCTCGGTCTGCTGTTGTGGAATATCACCGGGCAAGCTGCACTTGAGATGTCCTTTTGATACATCCAGATTCAGCTTGATGCCCAGCAATCTTTCCATTCCTATGATAGCCGTCCCCGATACTGCTGAAACACCTGCACATACAATATCCTTGCCAGGCTTATCATATTCGGCATGACCATTTATAATAAACTCTATTATTTGTCCTTCATTGCTTCTGCTTACTGAGACAACAATCATACATTAATCTTCTCTATTTGTACTTTCGTATATGGTTGTCTGTGTCCCTGTTTTCTCTTATAATTCTTTTTGGCTTTATACTTGAAAACAATAATCTTTTTTTCTTTACCATGGTTCAGTACTTTTGCATTAACGCTTGCATCCTTAATGTAAGGCATGCCAACTTCCAATCCTTTTTCAGTTGCTAAAGCCAGAATCTTATCGAAATTTACTTCATTGCCTTCAACTGCATCCAACTTCTCAACGAAAACTACATCACCTTCCTGAACCTTGTATTGTTTTCCACCTGTTTCTATTATTGCGTACACAATATACACCTCCTCTATCCAGACTCGCTAACTAAAGGTAACCTTTAAAAATTGTGATAAGCTTCGCATTGCTCGCTTCTGACAATTTTTATATCAATCAGGTTTTATAAACCTTTGCTAAGCGGCTACAACGATATATTTTAGCATACAAGTGTATCGTTGTCAATCTCTTTAACCTTTATTTCCACGGCAAAATCATGAATGTTT
>DHFP01000147.1 GCA_002402315.1 Clostridiales bacterium UBA4821 | reverse complement strand
TATAGCAAATGGGGAGAATGCAGCAGGAGGAATCGGAATTACTTATAGTGTTGCTCAAGAATTATACTCTTATGGTATAGATGTTATAACTATGGGTAATCATGTGTGGTCCAAGAAGGAAATCCTTAATTTCATTAACGAGGATAATAGAATAATTAGGCCTGCAAACTATCCGTCAGAATTACCAGGTAAGGGAAGTACCGTAGTTCACTTGTTTGATAGAGCTGTTGGAGTAGTCAACTTAATTGGCCGAGTGTACATGGATCCTATTGATAGCCCATTTAATGCTGCACTTAAGGAAATAGACAAGTTAAGAGGTATTGCGGATATAATTGTTGTTGATTTTCATGCCGAGGCAACTTCAGAGAAATTAGCTATGGGGTGGTTTCTAGACGGTAAGGTTAGTGCAGCTTTTGGTACTCACACTCATGTCCAGACTGCTGACGAACGAATATTGCCGGGAGGCACAGGATACATTACTGATATTGGAATGACAGGTCCTTATAACTCAATTATTGGAGTAGACAAGGATATTATACTAAGAAAGTTTACTACACTTATGCCGGAGAAATTTGAAGTTGGAAAAGGTGACGTACAATTTAACGGTGCTATATTTTGCATTGACAATTCTTCGAGTAAGGTAACCGAAGTTAAGCGGCTGTTTATTACAAGATAAAAAATAAAGAATAAAAAAAGTAAAAAAAAGAAGGAATTGTAAAAGTCATGTAGAATATTACACAATCAAGAAATTAATAGCAGGAGGACTAAATAATGGACGTAATGAAAGTATCTTCAAAATCAAAGCCAAACTCAATTGCCGGGGCAATTGCAGGAGTAATAAGGGAGAAGCGAAGAGTAGAAGTACAAGCAGTTGGAGCTGGGGCTATTAATCAGGCTATTAAAGCAGTAGCCATTGCAAGGGGATTTATAGCGCCTTCTGGAATAGATTTAATTTGTATACCGGCTTTTACCGATATATCTATTGAAGATGAACATAGGACGGCTATTAGGCTGATAGTCGAACCTAGATAGATAATTAATGTCAGGCTCATTTGAAGAATTTACAGGAAATAAGGCTTAAGGATAATAGCATTGCTAATCTCCCTAAGCCTTATTTCATCATTCTTAAAAAAGAATAATATGCCAATTTAAAATAAAGGATTTTTGTTCGTACATGTAGAATAATATTTAAAAAGGTCATATTAAATTTTATACTAAGGGGAGACCTTTATAATGCTTGGTAAGTTAGATTTAGCACAATTAGATAGTATTATTCAGAAAACTGTTGAAGCGATTGATAAAAGTAAAGCAGAACTCTTTGATGTAGCAGAGGTTGCCAAGAAAGAAAAGAAACGAATTGAAGAAGAATACGAGTTATCTAAGCATAAGGTTATTGATTTAGGTATTGAAGTTAAAGAGATTGAAAAGGAATTAATCGAAAGCAAAAGAAAGCTGCTAAATGCAAACAAGTATTTCGAAAAGTTTTCTGAGGAAGAAAAAAGGGCAGCATATGAGAAAACAGATAACCTAAGAATTGAGCTGGCTGTAAAGCGTGAAATGGAACAGATGGCAATTCAAAGGAGAAACGAACTTGAGTTAAGAGTGCGCGATGCCGCCAAAATGGTTGAAAGAACCGATAAGCTTATTTCGGCAGTTGGTTCAGCCATGAGCTGCCTGACAGGAGATCTGCAGTCTATAAGTGTTCAACTTGAAAACATACAGCAGCGTCAAGGTATGGGTATGAAAATTATTAAGGCGCAGGAAGAAGAAAGAAAAAGAGTTGCCAGGGAAATTCATGATGGCCCCGCCCAGTCTATGTCTAATGTTGTGCTAAAGGCCGAGATTTGTGAGAAGATAATGGAGACAGACATGGAAGCAGCCAAAGCTGAAATAAAGAGCTTGAAGGCAGTTGTCAAAGAGAGTCTGCAGGATGTAAGAAGAATAATATATGATCTAAGGCCGATGTCATTAGATGACCTTGGCCTTGTACCCACTATCCAAAGATACATTAATACATATATAGAGCTAAATGGTATACCGGTAATTTTGAGAACGAGAGGTAATGCTGAAACCTTGATGTCAATAGTTTCGTTAACCGTATTTCGGGTAACGCAGGAAGCTTTAAGTAACATCAAAAAATATGCAAAAGCTAAAAATGTATCAATAAATCTGGAGTTTTTACAAAATGATATTATGCTGACAATTACCGATGACGGAATAGGATTTGATATGGAAGAAGTAAAGAAAAAGAATTTTGATATCAATAGTGGATTTGGACTATTCGGAATGCGGGAAAGAGTCGAACTCTTAAGTGGAAAGATTGATATCACATCTGAAAAGGGACATGGCACAAGAATATCTGCTAGAATACCATTATCACCGGAGGAAGTGAGTCAGAATGGATAAGATTTCTGTACTTATAGCTGATGACCATTCATTAATGAGACAGGGCCTGAGACAAATAATCGAGATGGAAAATGATATGTATGTAGTTGGACAGGCTACTAACGGTCAGGAGGCAATAGATTTAGCAAAACAGCTCAAACCGGATGTTATACTAATGGATATCAATATGCCGGTTTTAAACGGCTTACAGGCTATGAAGGAAATTAAAGATGCAAACTTATCTTCGAAGATAATTGTCCTTACTATTCACGAGGATAGAGAGTATCTGTTTAAAACATTGCAGATGGGTGCAGAGGGTTATGTCCTTAAAGATGCAGAGTCAAGTGTGCTGTTTACTGCAATTAGAAATGTACACAGAGGGCAAAATTATATTCAACCCAATATGACTAAAGAGCTTGTAAAAGAGTTTACGCGCTTGACAAAGCATGAAAAGGTAAAATCAAGTGAAAATAGTTTGACCGAGAGAGAAATTGAGGTTTTGGAACTGATAGCTGAAGGAATGCTGAACAAACAAATAGCAAAAAAACTTTATATTAGCGAAAAGACTGTAAAAAATCATGTGTCAAATATTTTTAGAAAGCTAAACGTGAGTGATAGGACACAGGCGGCTATATATGCATTAAAGCACAATATTAAAAACTAAAATATAATACTAAAAACAACTTTCCCCGCATAACATTTAGTGATGAACCATAGTTATGGGGGGATTTTTATGTTTAATAGAGTTAGAGTATTAGTACTTTTTATAGTTCTAATATTTATTTTTAGTATCTCACTGGCAATTTCCTATGCCAAGTATGAAAATTACAGTGGTGTATTTGAAGATGAAGGAATTGCAATAGAGACGCTAAACACTGAGGATCAACCAAAGTCAATTTTTGACTTGCAGGCCAAGTCAGCTATCCTAGTGGATGCTGGTTCCGGTCAGGTGCTTTTTGAGAAGAATTGTCATGATAAACTTATGCCGGCAAGTGTGACAAAAGTAATGTCACTTATACTAATTATGGAAGCAATAGATACGGGTAAAATCAAACTGGAGGATAAGGTGGACTGCAGTGAGTATGCGGCAGGAATGGGAGGTTCACAGGTTTGGCTGGAGCCGGGAGAACAGATGGCAGTTGATGATCTTCTCAAGTGTGTAGTTATAGGCTCAGCAAACGATGCTACTGTTGCATTAGGAGAGCATGTATACGGTAGTAATGAAGCTTTTGTAAAAGCAATGAATGATAAGGCTAAAAAGCTGGGAATGAATGATACCAATTTTGTGAATGCTACAGGCTTGGATATTGATAATCATTATACAAGCGCATATGATATTGCAAGAATGTCCCGGGAACTTATAAACAAGCATCCATTAATATTCAAGTATACTACTGTATGGATGGATACGGTCAGGAATGGAGAGTTCGGGTTAAATAATACAAATAAGCTTATTAGGTTTTATAAGGGGTGTGACGGAATTAAGACAGGTTCAACTTCAAAAGCATTATTTAGTCTTTCTGCAACAGCGCAGAGGAATGGGTTGAGGCTAATTGCCGTTGCCATGGCAGCTCCTACAAGCAAGATTAGAAATGGGGAAGTTTCAAAACTATTGGACCATGGTTTTGCCAATTACGGTTCGGTTTTAGTAGGTAAGAAGAATGATGTGCTTGGAACCATAAAAGTCGCAAGAGGTGTTACTGGTAGACTTGACTGCATAGTTCCTGATGATGTCAGGGTTTTAGTAAAGAAAGGTGAAGAAGGGACAGTAGAACGGATAATTTTTTTGGAACCCAAAATTCAGGCTCCTATAATGAAAGGGCAAAAAGTAGGAGAAGTAGCGTTAAAGAGCAAGGATAAGAATTTAGGGAAATATGATCTTGTCGCTAGGGAAACTATAGAGAAAGCAAGTTTTGTCAGAATATTTCAAAGTATGTTTAATAGGTGGCTCTATATAGGAAGGTAAGCTTTTGTTTACAGGGTGTAAAGTCGGGGACGGTTCTTTAATTNNAATTAAAGAACCGTCCCCGACTTTATTCGTTGCTTGATCTTACTGAATAACCTGCTTGAAATTCCGGCATGATGCTTAAGGTAATCAAATAAGGTCATGGTCTTAATATTATCTTTGACGGTAAACGTATACTTTGCCATTATTTATCCTAACTTCCTCCCGCTTTGGATGCAAGTATTGGGTTAAGTTAATTTTATATCAAAAAATGTTGAGTTAAACGGTTATTTAATAATATACTTACAAGGGAATAAATTTTTATTTGTAGTATCGAGGTAAAGCATGAGATTATTATTTTTCACTGACAGCCACATAAGGGGTACAAATCCAAGAAGCAGGACTGATGATTTTTATTCTACCCTTAAAAATAAATTTAACGAATTAATTGAGATAATCCGGCAAAATGAAATAGACTATGTCTTGCACGGAGGTGATTGGTTCGACAGACCGGACATTTCACCGTCAATAGTAAGAGAATTTGCTATGATTATCAAGAGGTTTAACAGGCCAATATATACTATTTCCGGTAACCACGACATATACGGACATAATCCTGATACGCTGTCAAGAACAATGCTGGGATTACTGGAGGGGACCGGAATTATTAATGTTCTTAAGTATGGACAACCTGTTATACTTGAGAAAGATGAATTAAAGGTACAGATTTATGGCAATTCCTATAATTATGAAATTGATGGCGATAAGTCACAAGACTATTATATTGTCAAAAAGGATACTGAAGTGGAGTATTGCATTAACATGGTTCATGGTATGCTTCTTCCAAGACCATTCATAGAAGGGATCAAATATACATTAATTGATGAAATATTAGCTACGGATGCTGATATTACCCTGGTAGGTCACTATCATTCAGGATTTGGAATAAAGAAATTGGGAGATAAGTACTTTGTAAATCCAGGTAGTCTTACCCGAATAAGTTCATTGAAAAGTGAATTTACACGAAAACCTGAGGTAGTGATTATTGATTTGAGCGATAAGATTGACATGTGGACAGTTAAGCTTAAATCTGCTTTACCTGGTGAAGATGTATTGAATAGGGAACACATAGAAATGGCGCGTAACAGGACATATAAGCTAAACCAGTTTTTTCAAAGCGCTGAGGCATCCGGAGAATTTAAGCACATAAGGATTGATATAAACAAGATCATTGATGAGATTGCTTCGGCTCAAGGGTTAAAAGATGAAGTAAAGCTGGAAACGATAAAGCGGATTGACCGGGCCAGACAGAGTTTGTCAGGGGATGAGGTGGACTATTGAATTATATAAGCAAGATAACCATTCAAAATTTTCAGTCTCATGAGAACTCGGAGTTGGAACTTGATCCAGGGTTAAATGTTATTGTAGGACCTTCAGACCAAGGGAAGTCTGCAATTATCAGGGCAATAAAGTGGGTATTATTCAATGAGCCCAGAGGAAATGAATTTATCAGGCATGGGAGTAACTTTGCGCGGGTCACGGTTGAAATGAGTAATGCTTATATAGTAACACGGGAGAGGTCACCTTCGAAGAACAGATATACAGTTACAGATCCGGAAGGTAAAAGCGATGTATACGAGGGCTTTGGTAATGAAGTTCCTGATGAGGTTAAAAAGGCACACCGGATTTTCAAGGTTGTTATTGATGTAGACAGTGATGTAAGTTTAAACCTGGGAGAACAGTTGGAAAGTCCCTTCCTGATGTCAGAGACAGGTTCGGTTAAGGCCAAGGCGATAGGCAGGCTTACAGGAGTTCATGTAATTGATAAGGCTATCAGAGAATGTATAAATGACATAAAGAGGGAAACCCAGGTTGAAAACAGGTGCCTCAAAGAGATTGAGGAACTTGATGAAAAGTTAAAATCATATGAGAATCTGGAACAGTTAAGAAATGAGATAGATGATAGGGAGAAGCTTCTAAAAACGCTTGAGGGTCAGGCTGAAAGACTTGAGCAGCTGCAAAAGCTAAGAATTGTGCTTGGACAGGTTAGCGCCGAACAGGAGAAGTCAAGGAAGCTGCTTGAACAGCTAGACAGAGTGGACAAGGCTGAGTTGATCATTTATAAGCTTTCAGAAAAAATAGAGCGGTTTAAAAGACTCAATAACCTGAGGACCAATTACAGTGTTGCAAGTTACGAGGCACGGAGCCAAGAAGATATGCTCATAAGAACAACTCATTTCACCAAGGCAAGTGAAAAGCTGAAAGTGCTGGAAGAGAAAATTTCCTCTATAACCGGATTAAAACGTCAAAGTGAAAGATATAAGCAATTGACCAACACACTGTCAAAAACTAATAAAGAATTAAACAAATACAGAATGCTTCATGAAGCAGAAAAAAACCTGGTCAGAATACTAGAGCTTATTGAATTAAAAGAAAAACTGGAGAATCTTAGTAAGACAATTAAGTCAGTGGATTTAAGCATTAAAGAAGGAAATAATTATGTATTAAAAGTGAAAGATGAGATTGGCAAGACAGTGAAAGAATATGAAGAGCATTTGAAGAAGATATCCAGGTGCCCTGTTTGTTTCAATGAGATTGATGAAAAAACGGTAAATAAGGTAGTACTTAAATATAAGGAGGGGCTGTAATGGCAATAGACTACGAGAAAACAATATCCCAGTTGAAAGATAATTTAGAGAAGGCTAAAAGTATGAGATTCCGTGCCGAAGCCAAACTTGAACAGCTAAATAAACAGAAGGAAGAAGTTGTAAAAGAAATAAAAGCTATGGGCTTAGAGCCTGAGAATATTGATAAAGAAATTGAAAAGATTCAAAAGGAAATCGATGCCCTGATAAGTGAGTCACGGGAACTTTTACCCACTGTTGAAGCATAATCATCAGTAATATAGCCTTGATTTAATTGGTAAAAAGTAATATATTTTTAGAAGGAATAAAAATGGACTAAAGAGGAGCGAATATCTTGGATATTAAGATTGGAGTTGTTTCATTAGGCTGTCCCAAAAATCTAGTAGACACCGAAGTAATATTAGGCAACCTATCCGGGTATGGGTACAAGATTATAAACAATGCTGAACATGCAGACGTAATAATTGTCAATACTTGTGGGTTTATTGACAAAGCCAAGCAGGAATCAATTAATTCAATTCTGGAGATGGCTGAACATAGGACCAAGGGAAAATGCAGGGCTCTTATGGTTATCGGGTGTCTGGCTGAGAGATATAAAGAGGAGATTTACAAGGAAATCCCTGAGGTTGATGCTGTTGTCGGCATAAAAGAATATGCGCAGATTATTGAAATAATCAATGGTCTTCTAAAACTGAATGATGATAAAAAGAGACTGTTATTTGTAGATGATTATATTCATAGGCTTAGAAGTACGCCGCCTTTTATTTCATATCTTAAGATTGCTGAAGGCTGCGATAATAGATGTTCATATTGTGTAATACCTTCAATAAGGGGGTCATTCAGAAGCAGAAGTATTGATGATATACTTGAAGAGGCCAGGCATCTTCAAAATCATGGTGTTAAAGAACTGATTATAGTCGCTCAGGATACAACAAGGTTTGGTGCTGACATTTATGGTGAACCTAAACTTGCAGAGCTTTTAAGCAAGCTGTGCAGGATAGATGGAATTGAATGGATAAGATTTCTATACGCATATCCTGACAGTCTAACTGATGAGCTTATTGAAGTAATAGCTGATGAGGATAAGATATGCAAGTATTTAGACTTTCCTATACAGCATATAAGTGACAAAATACTAAACACTATGGGCAGGAGAAGTTCAAGCTCCCAGATTAAAGAAGTTATTGGCAAGCTTCGGGAAAGGATACCGTCAATAGCAATAAGGACATCGGTTATCGCCGGATTTCCAGGGGAAACCGAGGAAGATTTCAATAAACTGGTTAACTTTATTGAAGAAATAAAGTTTGATAGGCTTGGTGCGTTTACATATTCAAAAGAAGAGGGTACTCAAGCAGCAAAATTTGCTGAACAGGTACCTTACAAGGTAAAAAAGTCAAGGCAATCAAGGATTATGAAAATACAGAGACAAATTTCGAAATCCAGAAACCAACAAATGGTTGGACAAACACTAAAGGTTCTTATTGAAGGGAAAATACAAGGAAGCGATTATTTTGGCAGGACTTATCGGGATGCGCCGGAGATAGATGGTATAGTCCATGTTAAGTCATCTAAACAGTTGAGGCCTGGCAATTTTGAAAATGTTATGATTACTAAAGCATCACAATATGATTTAGCTGGGAGGGTAGTTCATGAACCTTGCTAATAAAGTAACTCTTTCAAGAATAATACTTGTTCCTATCTTCGTTTTGGCGCTGGTTATAAAAATTAAATATGAAAATTTTGACGTGAGCAAGTATCTTGCAGCCGCTATCTTTATTATAGCTGCCAGTACCGATGGTATTGATGGGTATATAGCACGGAAAAGGCAGCAGGTCACAACACTGGGGAAGTTTTTGGACCCATTGGCTGACAAGCTGTTGGTTACTACAGCGCTGATCTGGTTGGTTGAAAAACACGAGATTTCCTACTGGGTAGCTGTAATAATAATTGGCAGGGAGTTTATAGTAACCGGAGTCAGACTTGTAGCGGCTGGTGAAGGTGTAGTAATTGCAGCCAGTATTTGGGGAAAACTGAAAACAATAACGCAGATAGTAGCGATAGTAGCCGTTCTTATACATGATTTGGAGCCTTTTAAGCAATTGTTCGTTTATCCTGTTCATTCGGCTGCGATGGCTATTGCTGTAATAATCACAATCTATTCCGGCTTTGATTACGTTTATAAAAATAGGGAAGTGATCAAAACAGGAATGAAATAGGAGGTAAAGAACATGACTTTACAAGAAATCCTGGATCATCTCAATAAAGCTTTTGAGGAGAATGGTGAATTAACGGTAGAAAAATTTCAAGAGATAATAAACCAGCTGTCTGATATCGTAAAGAAACAGAACGATATATTATTTGAAATTAGAAATAGCAATATTCGTTTGGAAAATAAGATAAAGTATATAGAAAATGAGTTGGAGAGAAGTAAGGTATATAAGAATATAGTTGAGGTTATGATGGAAAAAATAAAACAGAATCCGGTATCAGCATTAATATACTTGTACAGGGTAAGGGCAAATATTGAAAAAATGTCTAGAGGAGAAGAGCAGTGAATAGAGAAGTTTATCTTGATAATAGTGCTACTACAAGACCGTTTGATGATATACTTGAAGAGGTTGGACAGACTGTTGGTAATTCTTACGGAAATCCATCTTCACTGCATAATAAGGGATTAGATTCGGAAAAGATTTTAAAAGATGCTAGATCAAAGGTTGCAAATTCCCTTGGAGTTAATTCGGGGGAAATATTTTTTACGTCTGGCGGGACCGAATCGAATAATATTGCAATTTTAGGTGCAGTCAGGGCTAATGAAAAAAGATTGGGAACTATTATAACATCTATGATTGAACACTCCTCGGTACTAGGTGTATTCAGATATCTGGAAAAACAGGGGCATAAGGTTAAATATCTGCCTGTAGATAAGGACGGAATAATAAGTCTAGAGATTCTGGAAAAATATATTCAGACTGACAAAGTTACTTTGGTTAGTATAATGCATGTAAATAATGAGGTTGGAGCTGTTCAGCCTTTGGAAGAGCTAATACGCTTAAAGAGAAGGTATGAGTTTATTCTGCATGTTGACGCAGTTCAATCCTACTGTAAACTGCCGCTGCAAAATATTTGCAAAGATATTAACTTGATTTCGGTCAGCGGGCATAAGATTAATGCCTTTAAGGGGATTGGCGTACTTTATATTAAAAAGGGCACCAGATTGGAACCTGTTTTTCACGGTGGAGGACAGGAAAACTATATTAAGCCGGGTACTGAAAATGTGCCGGGGGTTTGGTCCTTAGGGAGAGCTGTAGATATTAATTTGTCAGGAAAGTACGGACATTTTTCAAAAGTAAGAGATTTGAAGAATTACTTTATATTACGGGTTATGGAAGAAGTGCAGGGAGCTGCATTAAATGGAACCATGGACAAATATAAGAGTGCACCCCATATTGCTAATATATCATTTGAAGGCATACCGGGAGAAGTAATGCTGCACGCACTTGAGGAAAGAGGCATTTATGTTTCAACAGGCTCGGCCTGCTCGTCTAGGAAGCGGGAATTAAGCCATGTTCTCATTTCTATGGGGATTGATAGAGAACTGATAAAATCTTCAGTGAGGTTCAGCTTTTCTGTTAATAATAATAAGGATGAGGTAGACTACTGTCTGGAGGCAATAAAAGAAAACGTAAAGTTATTGGCTAAGGAATGATGAAATAATAAAACCCGATTTTTAAGCGAGGGATTTTTTGTCAGGACAAGGCGGAGGAAGGCGCAATAATTGCTTTATTGTAACTGACGACAACGAAGTCCTGGTGAAAAATAACCGATTAAAAAATGGGAATTTATTATTTCATCATTCCTAAACGCAAGTAAAAATGATATTATTGGAGGAAATATGCAAGAGGTTATACTGGTACGATACGGGGAAATCATTTTAAAAGGACTGAATAGACCCATATTTGAACAAAAATTAATAAAAAATATAAAAATTGTTCTTAGGAATGAAAGATATAAAATCTGGCGTTCGCAAGCCCGGATTTATATTGAACCGTTTGATGAGAACGAGGAACTGAACACCTCAAGGCTTATAGAGAAGCTTTTAAAGGTGTTCGGTATAGTATCGGTAAGTCCTGCATTAAAGGTCGAATCAAACATGGATGCCATTTTCCAGGCTGCTGAAAAATGTATGCAGAGGATGCATGGTCTAAAGACATTCAAGGTGGAAAGTAAGAGAGGCGACAAAAGCTTTCCTCTGACTTCTCCGGAAATCAGCCGGGATGTTGGTGCAAATATATTGTCCAAGTTCAAGGACTTAACGGTTGATGTCAATTCGCCGGATTCAGTTATTAATGTTGAAGTCAGAGAATACTCTTATGTGTATTCTGAAGTAATACAGGCCTACGGGGGGATGCCCACCGGAACAAACGGCAAGGCCATGCTGCTTGTGTCGGGGGGCATAGATAGTCCTGCCGCAGGCTGGATGATTGCCAAAAGAGGGGTAGAACTGGAGGCAGTACATTTCTTCAGTCCTCCATACACAGGGCCAAAGGCCAGGGAAAAGGTTGTAGACCTATGCAAGATACTATCATCTTACGCGGGCAAACTTAAGCTTCATATAGTACCATTTACAGAGATACAGGTAGAATTACGGGATAAATGTCCGGAGGAACAGCTGACTATACTTATGAGAAGGTTTATGATGCGGATATCCGAAAGGATCGCAAGGGAATCCGGCTGCAGTGCTCTGATTACCGGAGAAAACCTTGGCCAGGTTGCAAGCCAGACCATGCAGAGCTTGGTGGCATCAGACTCAGTGGTTAATATGCCTGTTTTCAGGCCTCTTATAGGTATGGATAAAAATGAAATTATAGCATTAGCTAGAAAGATAGACACATATGAAACATCCATACTTCCTTATGAGGACTGCTGCACAATCTTTCTACCCAGGAGGCCCGAGACCAAGCCAAGGTTGGAAAAACTAGAACTTTCAGAGGGGCATACCGACATTGAAAGGCTAATTTCACAAGCTATACAAAATACGGAGATTGTTGAAATTGTGTAAAAATTTGTGACCAATTTGGAGGTTAAGATGAGAGACAGATTAGTAGTCTTTCAAGATAGTCTGGGATATTTATTTAAAGATATTCAAATTTTAGAAACAGCACTAACTCATAGTTCATACGCAAATGAAAACAAATCAGCAGGGGTATCAAGCAATGAGCGGCTTGAATTCCTGGGGGATAGTGTTTTAAACCTTATAGTCAGTAATCATATATTTTTGAGCTGCCCCGACTTGCCGGAAGGGCAGTTGACTAAAATAAGGGCTAGTGTTGTATGTGAACCTGCATTAAAAGAGATGGCTGTCGATTTAGATATTGGAAATTTTATTAGACTAGGTAAAGGTGAGGAAATAACAGGAGGAAGAAACAGGCCTTCTATATTGTCGGATGCTTTTGAATCTATAGTGGCTGCCATTTATATAGATGGAGGATATCAACAGGCTGAAGCATTTGTATTAAGGCTTGTTGAAGAAACAATTGAAAAGTCAGCCAAGGGATTGGGGTTAATGGACTACAAGACCAAACTCCAGGAAGAATTACAGAAAAAAGGCGATGTTAAGATTAAGTATGAAGTAGTAAATGAGATTGGGCCCGACCATAATAAACAGTTCTCCGTGCAGGTCGAGTGCAATGGCAAGATCATGGGTGTTGGACAAGGAAAATCAAAAAAAGAAGCAGAACAGCGTGCAGCTGAAAATGCACTTAAGACAGTTAATAGTTGAAGTTGCGTGGAGGTTATCTATGAGTGAAAGACACTATATAATCCCAATATTTGTTCCCCATTCAGGATGTCCTCACCAATGTATATTTTGTAATCAGAAGAGCATAAGCGGGGCACAAAAACAGGTAACTGCTTCTGATGTAAGCAGTATCATCAACCGGTACCTGGATACATTTCCCGAAAATGCATTTATAGAAGCAGCTTTTTATGGTGGAAGTTTTACGGGCATTGAGACTGAAAAACAGGCAGAATTGTTAAAAGCTGCTTTTGATTTCCTGCTGGCAGGGAAAATACAGGGCATAAGGCTCTCAACAAGACCGGATTATATAAGCAGGGAAATACTTAGTATGCTTAAACATTTTGGGATAAATACAATAGAGTTGGGAGTTCAATCAATGGACAGTGAAGTCTTAGATCAAAGCTGCAGAGGACATACTTCCCTAGATGTAATAAGAGCTAGCAGGTTAATAAAAGAATTTGATTTTAAGCTTGGACATCAAATGATGATTGGTCTTCCCGAGGATACTCCTGAAAAAGATATTATGACAGCAAAGCAGCTTATCGAACTGGAGCCGGATGTGGTTAGGATATATCCTGTACTTGTAGTAAAGGATACACCACTCGAACAAATATACAAAAAAGGAAAATATATGCCATTAAGCGTCAAAGAAGCTGTAGAATTATCAAAACAAATATTGAAATTATTTAAAAAGAATGGTATAAATGTAATTAGATTAGGTTTACAGGTTACAGAAAATATTAATTATGGAAAGGATGTTGTTGCAGGACCATTCCATCCGGCATTTAGGCAGCTAGTCGAATCAGAACTCAGGCTCGAAATGATTACATATATGTTAAGAAGTGTAGATATAACACGGAGTACGGAATTAGATATCAAGGTTAATAATAAGGAAGTATCTATAACAGTGGGGCACAAAAGAGGCAATTTAGAGAGGTTGTATGCTGATTATGGATTCAACGAAATTATGGTAACTGGTGATTCATACTTAGACAAAGGTAAAGTGGTAATTATTATTGCAGATCAGAACTTAACTCTGGATGAACATACTTTTTTAAATAATACTAAAATACTAGAACAAATTTAACAACAATAATCTAGATTATGGGGGGAATTACAATGGAGATTCTAAAGGTATCAGCTCAATCTCAGCCAAAGTCAGTAGCAGGCGCGCTAGCAGCAGTTCTTAGAGATAATAATAGCGCCGAAATCCAAGCTGTTGGTGCCGGTGCAGTAAATCAGGCAGTAAAAGCAATTGCCATAACAAGAGGTTTTGTTGCTCCTAATGGCATAGATCTTATAGCAGTTCCGGCATTTTCAGAAGTTAATATTGATGGAGAGGAAAGAACAGCTATTAAATTTATTATTGAACCTAGATAAAAGAGTTGAAAAACCTGTTTCTTTGAAACAGGTTTTTTTTCTGTCACCTCTTTATTTTCTTCCCATATTACAGTTATAATATAATTATGGTTATTTAATTATTTAATAATAAGCAGAAGGGGTCTTGTAGATTGGAAATAAGATTCATAACTCAGCCATATGATGTAAATGGTACCCCGTTTTTTCTAGGGGAAAAGATTAGCCAACTATTGAAGTCAAAAAAACCAGTATACAATAAAGTTTGGTTTGTATCGTCCTTTGCCAAACTATCAGGGATTCATAAGTTGAAGACTTCAATCAAAAAGGCAATTAAAAATGGTGTGGAGGTAAATTTCATCTTAGGGATTAATAATTATTTGACTTCGGCTGAGGCCCTGTTAGAAATCCTGGGTTTAGGTTGTAAAGCCAGGATATTCAGGAACACACACGGTAATAGCTTGGGTGCTAAAATATTTTGTTTTGAATCTGGTAACGAGAAAGCGGACGTCTTCATTAGTTCCGGGAATATTACAGAGGGTGGGCTTTACAAAAATAATGAGTTGGTAGTCCATGTATCCTATGATTTAATAAATGGTGACAAAGATAAGTACGATGCCTTTAAATGTTCGGTTTCAAACTTTCTGAATCCTAAAGAGGATTTAGCTAATGATTTAACCGAAGAGTTAATAAACATATTAATAGATAATGGAGAAATTATATCCGAGTCGGAGAAAAAAGCAAGTTTAAAAAAGAAAGAGAAGAAAGAACCTGCTGAAGAGCAAGTAACAAGTGATATGGATATAGATTTGGAATCGCTTTCCATAGAGCTGCCTACTGGAGATTCTATCGAAGTATCGCTTAATTCAGCTGAAAACCTGAATGAAAAGCTCGGGATAGTAAATGAAGAAAAAAGTACGGTAAGGAAAGAAAAGTCCAAGAAAGAGCCGGAACCCGAGTTTGATCAGATGCAAGAAGCAGGCATAATCGAAGATGATGTTGACATTGAAATCGAAGAAATTGATAATTTGGGATCTATTTCGGCTCAAAACATTGATAAACTGGCAATGGACGAAGTATCTGAGCAGGATGCGGCCGGTTTAAATGAAGACATTGATATGAACAATCAGCCCGAAGAGACCTTCTTTATGAATGGGTATAAAGTTATTGACATTGAGCAGATGTTATACCGGCAAAGCCATGCAGGAGATTTGGATGAGCACGCGGAAGAGAGACAGCCACTTTCTATTAGTGAAGAAGACTTGATGTTAATAAAGGCAAGAGGCACTAAAAAGAGTACCAGAAGGCAAAAGGTTCAGCAGGAGGAAACAGTTGAAGAGACTCCTAAAGAAACCGCCAAAAAGAAATTCATAATTGCGTCAAGTTTCAATAAATCCAATAATGGCTTAATTAATGCATTCTTTATACAGATAAACAAACTGAAAGGAAGAGGAATATCCGGAGAAGTAAGGATGCCGGTAGCATCCAGAGACTTTTCACCTGAATTTTGGGGATGGCCAAATAAATATGTTCTCACTCATCCTGCAGGCAAGGGAAATAAGAAAAGTAAAAAATGGCAGGTGTCATGTAAGGTTATAGACGTAGAGAACCCTTCAGCCAGCCAGATTGATATGATAGATCTGTACCAGGAGGAAGGCAAAACCAGTTTCAATTTCTATTCACAAGTTCTGGCATCACTAAATCCTCAAGAAAATGATATAATTAGAATAATTCGATGTCCCGAGGGAAGTGAGTCAGTATTTCAGTGTGAACTGATAAGGTATGCTTCGATAGAGTACGGTATTTGGGAGCAATTTTGCTCGCAAGTAATAAAGGGGACTGAGAGAAGATACGGCTTTGCGTGAAAATGGGGTGTATTGATGTATCTTAAGAAGATAGAAATTCAAGGGTTTAAATCCTTTGCAGATAAAGTTACCCTGGAATTAAATAAAGGAATAACAGCAGTTATCGGACCAAATGGAAGCGGTAAAAGTAATATTTCAGATGCAGTCAGATGGGTTCTCGGCGAGCAGAGCATGAAGAATCTCAGAGGCAGCAAACTAGAGGATGTAATTTTTGCAGGAACTGAAAACAGAAAGCCTCTAGGATTTGCTGAGGTCTCACTTATTGTAGATAATTCCAACGGGTTACTGCCCGTAGATTATTCTGAGGTCTCGGTTACGAGAAGAGTATACCGTTCCGGAGAAAGTGAGTTTTTCATTAATAAGACAGCATGCAGGTTAAAAGATATCAATGAACTATTCATGGGAACAGGTGTAGGGAAAGATGGCTATTCGATTATAGGGCAAGGTAGGATTGATGAAATTCTTAGTACCAAGTCTGAGGACAGAAGGTTAATATTCGAGGAAGCAGCAGGCATTATGAAATACAAGGTCAGAAAGCTCGAGGCGGAAAGAAAGCTGGAACAGACCAGACAGAACCTGCTAAGGATTAATGATATTATTGGGGAATTGGAAAATCAGATTGAGCCTTTAAGGGAGCAATCCGAGACCGCAAAGAAGTTTCTTGCTTTTAGTGAAAGGCTCAAGGTGCTTGAAGTAAATGTCTTTATAGACAGTATGGAAAAGTTTAAGGAAAAGATGGATGAAATTAAAGTTCAAATTGAAAATATTCAAGGCGAGATAGATAAGGAACATAAAATATTTGAAGAAAATCAAAATAATAAAAAACAGCTTCAGGGACAATTTGAGATGACTGAGAATGAATTGGAACACCTGCAGCAGCAAATATTCAATATAGGCAGCAGTATAGAACAAAGTAAATCCGAGATTAAAGTTGCCAAAGAGCGAATGGATAACAATAAAGAGAATAATGAAAGACTAAACCTGGAAACCTCTGAATTCGAACAGAAAATTCAGGAGCTTGAAGCTGAGAATAATCATAAGAAAGGGAGATGCAAACAGCTAAGGCTGGATAAAGATAGATTTTCTTCAGAGTTGATTAATAAGGAGGAAGAGCTTGCCAAAGTCAGCGCAAGCATTGACTCTGAACAAGAACAGGTAGAAGCTTTAAAAACTGAAATAATTGAGAAAATAAATCTCATTAATGATAGAAAAACAGAAATAAATAGTCTTAAAGTTCTATTGGAGGGTTTGGAAAAAAGAGAAGAACAGATAAAAGAAGAATTGCAGCAGTTGGTATTGGATGCTGATGTAGAAAGAATAAAGAAGGAAGATATTAAGGATAGTTTAGTAAAATTAAATAAAGAAATAAATATTCAAAAAAATGCTATTTTGGAATTAGAGAAGGATAAAGTTAACCTGGGTAATAATATTTCAAGTCTGAATAAAAAGTTGGAAGGATGCAGGATTGAACTGAGCAATAAGCAATCCAGGTATAAATTCCTTTGTGATCTGGAGAAGGAACATGAAGGATACTCCAGGAGCGTTAAAGGTATTCTGGAAGAGCGTGAAAGAAACAATGCATTCAGGGCAGGGATACATGGAGCCCTTGCACAGTTGATAACTGTTCCCAAGGAATATGAAACTGCTGTAGAGATGACTATGGGAGCAGCACTGCAAAATATTGTAACCGATAACGAAGAATCAGCAAAAAAAGCTATAAATTTCCTAAAGGAAAGAAATCTAGGTAGAGCAACATTCCTTCCGGTCAGCGTAGTAAATGGAAAAGAGTTGGATGAAAGGGTTGACAAAATTAATTCCTGCCAGGGTTTTATCGGGATAGCTTCAAAATTAATAAAATTTGATAAAAAATATCAGGGCGTAATTAATAATCTACTGGGCCGTACGGTAGTAGTAGATAATTTAGATAATGGTATAACCATTGCAAGGAAATTCAGTTACAGCTTTAGAATTGTAACCCTTGAAGGAGATATCATAAATACTTCCGGCGCTATGTCAGGCGGCAGTAATGTTTCCAAAGCTTCCGGAATTCTTGGCAGGGGTAGGGAAATTAAGGAGTTATCTGAAATTATAGACCGGCTTAAGAAAGAATTTGAGCAGGTTGAACAGGAAATAGAGGCCCGCAAGGCAGCATTTAAGGCAGTAGATGAAAAAGTTGGCTTGGCTAATGAGAGTATAAAAGAAAAGCAAGTCGCAATTGCAAGGGAAGAAGAAAAACTTGTCGGACTTGATAGTATGCTTGGCAGGATAGATGAAAAATCTATTTTGCTAAAGTCTGAAAAACAACAGCTTGAGGCTCAAAGAACAGAAGCCCAGCCTACAATAGAAAAGAAGCAGGAATACATTGCTAAATCAGATGGAGAAATTGAAGCTCTGCAGGAACAGGTAAGAAAGCTTCAAGAGAAATTCAGGCAGGGATATACAGAGAAAGATAAGGTAAATAACGATATTACTAATATAAAAATATCTCTTTCATCCATAGATGAAAGTCTTGTGTCACTACAGGAGGTTATAGAAAGGATAGATAAAGAGATTGGTATATGCAAGAGGAACATTGACCGCAGGCAGCAGGAAAAGCTCAGGATTACAGGTGAGAAATCCCAGCTTGAAACAGCAATTGAGGAGCATATTGTAAAAATAGATGAATTTAAAAAAAGCAGGCTGGAAAAAGAGGATGAGCTAAATAAAAAGAAACTTCTGAAAGAACATGTCAGCAGTAACCTTTCAGCAATTGAGTCTTTTTTGATGGAAAGCTTGCGTAAGATAGAACTTTTGAAAGAAGAAAATATCCGTCTTGAGTTGAAAAAATCAAAAATAGAAATGGATATGGAAAACATACAGAATAAAATGTGGGAAGACTATGAACTCACTTTCAACAACGCTATGGAATATAGAAAGGAAATTGAGAACATACAAAATGCCCAGAAAGAGATTGCGAAGATTAAGAACCAGATTCGGGACCTGGGGCCGGTAAATGTTGCTGCTATTGAAGAGTATACAAAAACTAAAGAAAGATATGAGTTTTTAAGCAATCAAAGAAATGACCTCGAAGCATCGGAGGATAAGATTAGAAAAGTAATTTCGGAAATGACCTCAATTATGAGGAGGCAGTTTATCGAGCAGTTTAATCATATTAGCAAGAATTTTGATAACGTATTTAAAGAGCTTTTTGGCGGAGGAAGAGCAACACTTGAATTGGCTGATGAAGAAAATATCCTGGAGAGCGGAATAGATATCGAAGTCCAGCCTCCGGGGAAAAAGCTGCAAAGCATGATGCTGCTTTCGGGAGGAGAAAAGGCTTTAACGGCAATAGTACTGCTGTTTGCTATACTGAAGATGAACCCGTCGCCTTTCTGTATCCTCGACGAGATTGAAGCAGCGCTTGATGATTTAAATGTTTACAGGTTTGCAGACTATATCAAAAGGTTTACGTACAATACACAGTTTATTATAGTTACTCACAGAAAGGGTACAATGGAATCTGCCGATACCTTGTATGGTGTGACCATGGAGGAGAGGGGAATCTCCAAGCTGGTGTCGGTAAAGATGAATGATAAGGCAAGTTGATTAGCCTAGTAACTACTTAATTCAAAGGATACGATAGTAATGATTAATCTGGAATACCATAGTGCCGACATAACATTTTTAAATATTACCAAAAAAGATTTGCCAATAGTATTGGACTGGTATAACAATATAACTGACAATATGTATGGTACAGGCATTGACAAGCCTTTAACCTTAAACGACTTAGGCAAAAAATATTTGGAGACTGCAATAAGCAGCTATGATTTTTTTCTGTGGATAGTAAATAAAAATAATGAAAAGATTGGAATAATGAAAGGAAGTGTAAAGTATCAGGAAAATGACTCAATATGGATTAACTCATTAATAATTGATATAAGTCATAGGAAAAAAGGTTATGGAAAAGGAGCGATAGAGGCTTTAACCCAATATATAGGTAAGCATTTTAAGCTTTCTAAAGTATACGTTTCAGTAGTTGAGGATAATAAGGACGGTATAGCATTTTGGAACCGGATAGGATTTTTTCCTATCAAAAGAATGGAGAAGCATATTCTTTTAGGTGATTTATTAAGAGACGTGGTAATAATGTATAAGCCATTGTAGGTGGATGGCAGGGGGACTTGTCCCAATGCCATCCAAACTAGTCTAAGGTACACTTTATAAATAGATTAATATATGTCTTGGTAGTTAAATCAATTTGTTTTGGAAACGAGTATTTTTGCTTGAACTTATCAAAGAATACAGTGACTACAGGTCTTAATGGTGTAGAGTCGTGTATCTTGGTTATAATTCCTATATCATCATTGCTGAGCACAACCCAGTCATAAATGTGGTAGACTGTTATTTCATCTAATAGACAGGTTGATAAATCATAGTTGAAGTAAATTCCGCCGGAACCAAGAAGAAATTCTATAGCTTCGGCGAAGGCAAACCTGTTGGCGCGTTCCTGACCTTCAATTATTGAAGCGAAGGAATCGGTTATGGCAACTATCTGGGCAAGCTTATGAATATCATCCTTGGATAGCTTGCCGGGATATCCGCTTCCATCAAGCCTTTCATGATGCTGCAGTACAATTCTTGAGATCTCATAAGGCAATTTCCCAAGGGACTGAAGGTATTCAAATCCAAAAAGCGCGTGTTGTTCAAAGACTTTTTTCTCTTCCGATGAAAGGTTTCGCGCATTATCTAAGATTTCGCTGGGTAAAAACTTTTTACCTATATCATGTAGTAAGGCTGATTGTCCTAATACCATTAACCTGTCTACTGGAAAATGATTTTTTAGTCCGATTAGCATAGAAAGGGTAAAGACGTTTATACTGTGCATCAGAACATTATGGCCAATAGTCTTAATTTCGATCAGCAGTGACATTAAAATATCATCTTTTGTAATATCGGTTATGATTTGAACTATTCTATCAACAAAAGTATCGTTTTTAATAAAATTAACTATTGACGTGTTAACACTATTAAGAAGTTGTTCCCTGAATATTTCGTTCAGATTAATATTATTAATAGGCACATTACTAATTTGTTGAGCAACGAAAACAGGAACACAGGTTATACCGAATTGTTTAAGTTTATCAATAAGGCGGTCAGTTAGTTCTGTGTTTGCACCTACCAATAGAAATCCATTTTTATCTTTAATATCTTGAGAAACTCTAATACCTGGAGTAACATTACTAATACTAAAAGTTTCAATCTTTTCCTGAAGCTGTCCGGCCATATAGTCAATTCCCCCCATAAGCCAAAATGTTAACTATTTGATAATTCAAAACTATAGAACGTGTTGATGAATAAAAACAGAAAATCTTATTGAACAGTTTAAATGATAAATTATAGTAATATTATAACATATTTATTTAACAAAATCTATATTTTACTGGTATATAATGTGAAAAATAATAAATTTAAACTATTGAGTGATACTCTAGCAGCTAGATTGTGTCCTGCAGAATTGGCTGACTGGACATTGGCTGCAGCAGGGGGTTTTGGATTTACAAATATAATGGCCCAGTCTGTCAATCAGAGCATGGTACTCATTAAAGAGATAGGTATCAGATGGAAGGTTGGAGACAAACAACTTTTGGACTTCATCATAGCTCATATCATAATCCCAAATACCCAGTCTCAAAAAAATCCTTTTAGTATATGCATCGACAACGAATATAGGTTTATTGGCTGCATAAAGAATTATTGAGTCAGCTGTTTCCCTTCCGATGCCTTTCAATGAAAGTAGTATAGTCCTTAAATCTTCAGTATTCAATTCAAATAGCTCATCAAGGTTACCATTGAATTTCGTTTTGACAAAGCGGCAAAAATTTTTTAAACTGGATGCCTTCTGATTATAATACCTTGTAGTTTTTATAAGGTCAGCTAAGCTGCAATCCTGAACGGCTAATATTCTATCAATATTAATTAAGTCCTTTTCCTTAAGGTTGGAGATTGCCTGTTCAACGTTTTTCCAGGTAACATTTTGGGTTAATATACAGCCAAAGACTACTTCAAGAGGGGTTTCAGCCGGCCACCAATGCCTTGGTCCAAAATGGTCCAGGAGCGAGTGAAATATACATAATAATTGGTCTTGAATTTTATTGCTTGACATGGAAACCTCCTGCTGCCAACTCTTTATTTAGATATTTCTACCTGTTTGGTTTGAGAATTCCAGCTTACTTTGTAACCGAACTTTTCACTTATAAGCCGGAGAGGAACATAACTCTTTGACTCATACATAAACCCATCCGAGTTTTTGGTACTATTAATAGATAGTATAAACTCCTGTTCACCTTTCTTGCAAGTCACAGATTTATTTAAATTATTCCAGGTGATTTCAATACCTAGGTTTTCCAGCACACCCCGCAAAGGAACATAAGTAGTTCCCTCTTTAATTAGCCCGTTCTGCGAAAGGAGATTGCCTTCAATAACAATAGATGCTTCAATGAATGTTTTTTCGACCACAACAAGGGCATTACTTATTTGCCTGCCGGGTTGGGTTATGTATTTGCCTTGAAAATAGAGGCCGCTGCTTGCACCGCCATCCAGATTGATTGCATCAGTTACACCAAGTTGGGAAAGGGCTGAGGCAAGCTCCTTGATGCTGGCTTTTGGTGTTGTACCCATAATTATAGAACCATCTTTATTTATTCCTATAAAACTTCTTGCTGTTCGCATAGAAGTGATTTTGGTTTCTGAAAACCCATCACGCTCAAAATCTATATCAATATTCCCGTTACTTAGGAGTTTTGGGCCTGCCCCTACGGCAAACACTATATCGGAGGAAAATGGTTGTCCATCCATTTCGAAGTCAACCTTATATTCAACCTTATCTCCAATCTTGAACCTTTCTTTAATTTTCTCTCCGGTTCCAATATGTATGACGTAGCCATCCCGCAGAGGTGTAACGGGTTCATTAACTATTTCAACAACTTCTCCCTTGCTTACAATCACATTAGTACTGTCATCATCCGGAGTCTTGCCAAATGCTGATGTAAATATGACCGACTGCCGGTTATTCTTATATACGTTGTTAATATTCCAGGCATACCAGTTATTTGGCCACTTGTAAGAACCATTAATACTTCCAGTAATTACAACATTAAGCTTGCCGAATCGTAAGGTTCCGTCTGATAGAAATGATACATTGGTGCCCCCGCGTATGATGTTTTTATTATCAATCAAAATACCGTAGGGGTAACGCTTGGTAGAGTCAGAGTTGTATGCATCGAAAAATGTTCCGTTTACTCCGGCAGTACCGTCCACTTTGGCAACCAGATTCTTTAAATCATTAACAGAACCAACAGGATTGTTATGTACTACTTTAAAACTGTAATTATCTGAGTCCGAAATTACAAGTATGTTTAATTTAATGCTGTTTGAACCCACTGATACGGTTTTTTGACTATATGTAATTGAACTTCCGGAGGCATAGACATGGTATGTGTTGTAAGTTGATAAAATTAAGAGAAAAATACTTGCGAGTAGAAATGATTTGAGGGATTTCATTTTCATACACATCACCTGAACATTTAGGATGGTAATTGATACTATAGAATTCTATAGAACCACCTAAAAATCCTTTTAACTTTATTTACATTTTGAGAAATTATTGGACATAATCCCTAAGCTTATCTCCAAAGTTTTCTGTCTGTAAGTCCTGGGTTATGACAGTAAAAAACGGTTTAGCCATTTCAGAGTAACCGCGTTGGTTTGGGTGGAGTGGATCAAAAAACCAAGAATCAGGCGTTCCAAATTCATGACCTTTGAATATGGATTCAACTTGAACGACTTTTATATTATATGGCTTTGAGGTATTGGTAATTATTCTATTTATATATGAGACAATATACCTGGCTTTATCTTGATTGATACTATTGTCATTCTTAGTTGACGGAATGAAAAGATTAGCCATGTATATGTGAGCGTTTGGGTTTTTGTCCCTCAATTCAGTAAATATTTCGACAAGATTATCTGCATACTTGTCAATAGTGCCAAGGATTGATTCGTAGTCATCCAGGCTGTATTTATTTAGCGCTCTAAGCATATCATTACCGCCAATATTAATAGTGATGATATCTGCTTTAGAGACCTTGCGTAAAACATCGTTGTTTGATATCTGCGTGAGCAAGTCGGAACTGGTAAAGCCAGAGATTCCGTAATTAGTGTAACTAACCTTATTTTTAAGTTCCTCCACATTATTTAACTGTTTTAAAATAAAATCAGTGTAGCTGTATGCTTTATTTTCGTTGTGATAAGGATAGCCATGGGCAAGAGAATCTCCGAAAGCAACATATTCAAGCGGTCTATTATTTAAATAATGCACCATAAATACAATACCGGCTATCAATATAAGCATAATGGAGGCAGTAAAATAAATAGCAGCTTTAGGTGTTTTTTTCATTCTGATTCACTCCAGGAGGTGATTTGGATATCCCCAAAATACCTGTAATATAAGTGCTTGTCTGGTTATTTGAGATAATATCTTAGAATAAATATGGAAGAGAACATACTTTCAGGATAAACATTTATTTGCAACCCAAGATGCCGTTAGTCTACATTTTGACACCTAGCTCTCGCTAGGTGGGTGCCCTGTTAAGGGTTTTTATCTTCCACCGGGTTAACTTGTAAGTCAACCAATTAAACTGTGGCCTGATATATTACTTAAACTCCGGACTCCCATATTTCATTTGTAGGTTCAAAATTATAGACCTTCCGAACACCCCAGGAAACATCTCAATTTAGTTTATGTTAAATATTTTAAATTGATACAATAACTGAACAAATTTGATTATATACTTTTTTCATGGTTATAACAAAACCTTTAAAAATATTGACCTTTCTGATTATAACACATAACGACTTCATTTAAAACTTTAAAAAAATTGGAAATATGTTAACCATATTGAATAAAATTTAAACTAAAAAAGCATGCCAAATCCTATATATTTACTATGATTTCAATAAAAGAGTTGAAATCTATTTAAATAAATACGACACATATTTTAATGAAAAAGTTATTCCATTCTATAATAAACAATCTACTTTATCAGTTAATACAATGTCGTATAGTTTATCAGAAGCCGATGAAATTGAAAACGGTAATCTACCAATCATAACAAAAGAAAGCATAAAAAATAAAAGGCTAAGCACTGATGAATATTATAATTTTTTGAAGGGCTTAGAGGATAAACTGGAAGCTTCAATATCGAGGAATAAGATAGATGTTGCAAAACAGAAGCAATTAAACTTTGAAGGCGGACAGGCCATAGAGTATATGCAGAAGCAGATTATTTTTTTGGAAGACCTTTATATTTCTCAAAATAATCAAGCTATGGGATATGTAAATAGAACTTCACGTTTTGTTACGATAGTTTCCGTAATTGCAATTATAATCATGGGAGCATATATTTCATTCAAAATTGGTAACTCCATTGCTAAGTATAATAAGAAAATTGAAGATGCATACCAAGAGCTCAAACAGACGCAGGTTCAGTTGGTTCAGCATGAAAAGATGGCATCGCTGGGTATGTTGGTCGCAGGTGTAGCTCATGAAATACATAATCCTCTTGGAGCAATAAACTGTAATATTGACCTTTATAAAAGTATTGTATCAAGACTAAAAATTACCCAGCCTATTATTGAGGATGCCAATGCAATGAACCTGGTATTAACACTTGAAAATACCAACCGAATTAACGTAATTGCCAGTAAAAGAATTTTAGAAATAGTTAAAAGCCTAAAGGACTTTGCAAGACTTGACGAATCTGAATTTAAAGAGACTGATATACATGGCGCAATTGATTGTACATTGACTCTCCTGGACAGTAGATTTTAAAATAGGATAGAAGTAATTAAGGAGTATGGAGATATTCCTTTGCTTTTATGCTACCCTAACCAACTTAATCAGGTATTTATGAACCTCCTGGTAAATTCCATTGATGCAATTGAGGAGACGGGAACAATATCGATAACAACATATACCAGATTTACTGATATATTTATAAAGATAAAGGATAGTGGTGCCGACATTAAACCTGAGCATTTAAACAAAATCTTTGATCCGGGTTTTACGACGAAGGGGGTTGGAGTTGGAACCGGTTTAGGATTATCAATTGTTTATAGAATTATTGAGGATCATAAGGGGACTATTACTGTTCAATCAGAGTATGGAAAAGGAACAGAATTTACTGTCAAACTGCCTGTTAAATATTTATGATAGTGTTAAAGAATATAGGGCAGAAAAACATATTTTAAAAAACAATTTATCAATAGTGATATTTATACTTGATGAAAAATGAAATATTATGGTAAAATTACAATGTAATTATTATATTGCTATATGATTATAAATCTTTTTAAACTTTAAATATTATTGTAATCTATTCTTTAAAATTTCAACTACTACAGAATTAATGACAGAGAGAAGGATGTCAGATCAGTACTAAGATTCAGCATAAAAATAATTCCGCAGCAAGAAGAATATTAGGTTTATTTAGATTTGCTAATATAAGCCTAAGGATAAAATTAACGCTTGGCTTTCTTACGGTCATGGCATTATGTATAGGTACTTTTATTTTTTTGTATATAAGTCTGGAGAATCTTAATAAAGATTTGGAAGTATCTAATTTAAAAACCCAGTCAATGATTAAAATCAATAAATTAACAAAACAATTATACCTAAATCAAATGTCTAGCTTATTTCAGATGGATAATAGGTCGGTAGAAAATCATGAGGTGATCATAGATAAGATTACCGAATACCTAAATACAATAAAAGCAAACTCGCATGCTAGGAATGAAAATGATTTACTGGATATGGTTGATATATATTTGGTTAAGTATGATGTATTTTTTGAGGATAAAATTACGCCATACTTTAATAAGCAGTATGCCCTAGCACGTAATGCAATGTCATACAGTTTGGCAGAAGCAGATGAAATTGAAGAGACAGGGATAAGCACTGCAGGAAGGATTAATAATACTACAATTAACAAGGACAATTATGATAAATTTATAAAGGAACTAGAGGCTAAACTTGAGATATCAAGGAACCAGATTGACTTAGCAAAAAAAAACCAGCTTAATTATGATGGCAGCTTAATTATAGAGAAATTACAGAAAAACATAGATCAATTGGAACAAACATTCATACATGATAGCAAAAACCTTTTAGACCGTGTAAACAAAAGTACCAACTATGTCTCATTAGGTTCAATATTTATAGTAGCTTTTCTGGGGATGTACCTGTCTGTTGCATTAGGCAACTCTATAACCAAACCCATCAGAAGCCTTATTGATAAAATGAACTTAGTAGAAGATGGCAACCTGGAGACTGAAGTTTATATCAATTCTTCCGATGAATTTGGTCAGCTTGGTAAGTCGTTCAACAATATGGTTATAAGTCTTAAGGATGCAAACAGCAAACTAAACGCACGCCAGCAGGAGCTTTCTTACCTTAATGAAATTCTTATGACCTCTAATGAGGAAATTGAGAGGGCATACCAAGAGCTTAAGCAGACGCAGATACAGCTTGTACAGCATGAAAAAATGGCATCGTTGGGCATGCTTGTGGCAGGGATTGCGCATGAGATAAATACGCCGCTTGGGGCAATAAATTGTAATGTTGATTTATACAAAGTCCTGATAGGTAAGTTGAAAGAAAGACCTAATATTACTGAAGACCGGATGTCAAATGATATTGTTATGAAGTTGGACAAGGCCAATCAAACAAATGTTCTTGCATGTGAAAGGATTATGAATATAGTTAAAGGCCTCAAAAATTTTGCAAGGTTGGATGAAGCCGAATATCAGCTTGCAAACATTCATGAGGGTATTGATAATACATTGATCTTATTGAACAATAAGCTGAAAAACAGGGTTAGTATAATCAAAGAGTATGGTGAGAAATCAGAAATCTTGTGCTATCCTAACCAGCTCAATCAGGTGTTTATGAATCTACTGGTCAATGCTTCAGATGCAATAAAGGAAAAAGGCACAATATGGATAAAGACTTACGTAGAGGGTTCTGAGATGTGTATAAAGATAAAAGATAATGGTATAGGAATAAAACAGGAACATATAGGAAAAATATTCGACCCCGGATTCACTACAAAGGGTGTTGGAGTTGGAACCGGCTTGGGACTATCAATTGTCTATAGAATCATTGAAAAGCACAAAGGAAAGATATATGTACAATCCGTATATGAGAAAGGAACCGAATTTACAATTCAACTCCCAGTGAACCTGCAAGAAAAGAATGTTGAGAAGTAATAATTCATTTGGTCAAAAGCCATTAGGCTTTAGATAAAAATAAACTTAGGAGGTAAAAGGATGAAAAAAACTCTAGCATTAATCCTAATTTTTATAGTAGGGGTGCTTGTATATGGATGTAGTGCACCTGCTGCAAACCAGACAGAAATTACTTCTGTAGATCAAGTGCCGGCCAAAGTAAAGATGCAGATTCAGGAAGAGGCAAAAAAGACTGCAGTAAGAGAAAAAATTAATGAGTACTATGCAGCATTACCACAGGTAAATAACAGAATAGACCCTAAAGACGTTTTAGCTAAGATTGAACAAGATCCAAACAGCATTTTTATTCTTGATATTCGTGACCTCAAAGGAGACAGGAATAAAGTACCCGGAGCAGTTCACTGCTTTTGGCACGAGGTTGGAAAAAATATAGACAAGCTTCCTAAGGATAAAATGATTATTACCCACTGCTGGACTGGTCAGGCTGGTATGCAGGTTGCTGTAACCCTCAGACTATTAGGCTATGATGCTTGGGGGATGAACGGCGGATGGAATAACGGATGGATGAAAGAAGGCTACAAAACAGAAAAATATCAAGAATCAGGAGATCCTTTCGTTTGGGATGATTTGAACAGTAAAGCAAATGCTCCCGAAACTAATAATTAGCCCGCAGCTACAACTCCAGCACCAACGAATGAAGTTAAGAAGAATTAACTCATTCTGACAAAAAAAGGCTCCCTTTAGTAAAGGTATACTAAGGGGAGCTTATTTTTTATGCTATATTTGCTTTTCCACTTTCCATATTCTTTTTCTGCTCAATTTTTTTAGTATCGCTAGAGTTTCCGAACTTAGAAAGACAAATTCTTCAGAAACTGCTATTGGATCCTGGTTATTAAGTATTATTCCATCCTTGATTATATACATGAGAAGCATACTGTCTAACCTTTTTGCATAAATGGTAAGATCATTACTTTGTCCTGCTTCAACAAAATCTTGTTCTTCAATTTCCTTTATAGTGGGGCGCCTTTCCTTGTCCCGAAAAGACTGAGGTTTTTCTTTTTCCCGAAATAATGATTTTTCTCGCTTAGTTATATTTTTCTCCTGTACCATATTCCCGCCTCCTCGTATAATAATTTTTGTGAGGTTTAAGTCAGATAATTTCCAGTTACAAACCTCGGATTCTTAAGACTTTCTATTCTTAATTCTTCTACAAGAACTTTAAACATTTCTTCAATTTCTTCTAAGTGTTTTATTAGCTTCTTTAAAAATCTTGTATATACCCATTCAGCAGGAATTGCCTTTTTTCCTATTCCATAAAATCCACACATGTACCTTAGTTGAGCATTCCTAGACAGTTCTCTGCGTAAGCTCTCTGCTGATATATGTTGAAATACTATTCCAGCTAAAACTGAATTCCACATAGCCCTGACCGGAAAGTCATCTCTCCCATTTTTTCTTTTGGGTTTCTTTTTTGTAAGTTTATTCACAAGAGCAATGAGTTTTTGCCAAGTAATCCCCTGAAAAATTTAGTTATCAACTTCAAAAAGCCTCTTTTTCATGTTATTGTGAATTTGACCAAAACCAATAAAACATAAGAAAAAGGAGGCTTTCTGCATGTTCGATTATAGCAAATTTGCATATCAAATGAAAAGAAGTATTTTGAGTTTTTCTTCAAAGCTATCTTCCGGTTTTTCTCGCCCTCTAAAAAAGTTCATTGATTGCATGATTTACGGTATTTTGGCTTCAAATTCAGTCCTCATATCTGAAATTTCTAGAAATCTCCATGAAGATATTTCTTTAAAGAAAACCCATGAAAGGCTCTCCCGTAATCTTCAAAGCTTTAACCAAAGGAAAACTCTTTTGAAGAATTATTCAAATATTACCCGAAAATATATCTGTTTTGATACCCCTATTATTGATACAAGCGATATCTCTAAAAAGTATACTGTTGCCTCTGAAAACCTCGGCAAAGTTCGTGATGGAAGCACTGGTCAGACAAATGTTGATGGATATTTTCTAGTTGAAGCTTTGTTTGTAAATCATAATGATAAACTTCCAGTCCCTTTATATTCCAAGCTGTTTTCTCAGACAGAACCAAGTTTCATAAGCGAAAATGAAGAAGTACTTGAATGCATCAGAAACTTAAAGTCTTTCTATGGTTCAAACGGTATTTATACCATGGATAGAGGCATGGATAACATTTTGTTTTTTAATGAACTCAATAAAAGCAAGCTCTCTTTTGCTATTCGATTAAAAAAGAACAGAAATCTTATTGTTAACGATAAAGTGATTAACATTGTTGAGCTTGTTAAAAAATACAAGGGTAAATACTCGGTCATTATTAAAAAGAAAAACGGTAAATCAAGAAAAATACAGTATGGACTTATTCCTGTACAACTACCAGAATTGCCCGGACAAATATTTAATCTCGTATTTGTAAGAGGATATTCCCGCAGTACTTTAATGATTCTTACCAATATGTCTATTACCAATGGTAAGGAATGTCTAAAACCTATTCTTTCTTATATCGCTAGGTGGAATGTTGAAGAGTTCATACGTTTTAAGAAGAATCAGTTTAAACTAGAAGATATCAGAGTTCAAACCTATAACCGTCTGATTAATATGAACCTGCTTCTTACTATGGCCATAGGCTATATCGCTTTGCTTTCTAAGTCTTATGATAATTCTCAAATTGTCTTTATTCTCAAGGATCTATCAAAAAGAATTCATAAAATTCCACCCTTGCCTTATTATAGCCTTGCAGATGGCATCTATGTTACTTTGAACAAGACTAAAACCGGTATCATCGGTTTTCTTCCTCTTTCTAAAAAGTTGCCTAAATCACATCAATTAAGTTTGTTCAACTTAAGTTATATCAGTACTTACATGGTTTCTTGATTTGATTTTTGGGGGATGGTCAACCTTTAGAGTAATTAAATGGAAATATTATTATTAATATCCGGCAAATTATGGATAAGGGTAAATTTATTCTTTCTTAGGCCCAAAAAATTGGAGATTTTGATATATTGAAAATTATATCTATCAAATGTATAATTTAATACTAGCTGAAAAGAATTACAATTACCATATTATGTATATCAAAGGGGTGTCTGAATGAAATACTTAAAATATCTTTTAATTTTTGTGCCGATAAGCATCTTCTTAGAATATTCCCATGGCAACCATGCATTAATCTTCCTTACGTCCTGTCTCGCAATAATTCCGCTTGCAGGGTTAATGGGGGAGGCAACTGAAAATATTGCAATACATACCGGACCAAGAATAGGCGGTTTTTTGAATGCTACGTTCGGAAATGCAACAGAAATGATAATTGCTATATTTGCAATAAAGGCCGGCCATGCTGAAATTGCTAAAGCATCAATAGCCGGTTCGATTATAGGCAACGTACTTCTTGTACTTGGCGCCAGCATGTTTTTCGGAGGATTAAAGCACAAGCTGCAGACATTTAATCAAAAAGCTTCAGTGAATAGTGCAACCTTGCTCTTGTTTGCGGTTATCGGCCTGGCTATTCCGGCAATCTTTTTACAAAGCATTGGTCCGGCCCAGGAATTGAACTTTGAAGGTCTTAGCATTGCAAATGCTGGAATAATGATTTTTATATACTTGCTTGGTTTGGTATTTTCATTTTTCACTCATAAGGATATGGTATGTGGCGAGCATTGTGAAGAACATGAAGCAAAGTGGGGCAAGAAAAAGTCACTGCTGGTCTTGCTTGCGGCAACAGTTGCAGTAGCTTTTGAGAGTGAGTTTCTGGTTGGCTCAATAGAAGGTGTAGCGAAATCCTTTGGATGGAATGAAATGTTCATTGGTATTATAATACTGGCTATTATCGGTAATGCCGCAGAGCATTCATCAGCAATTCTAATGGCAGTTAAGAATAAGATGGATGTTGCGGTAGAAATAGCTATAGGTTCGAGTTTGCAGATTGCATTATTTGTAGCGCCGGCGCTAGTGTTTATCAGTTTGATTTTAGGAAAGCCCATGAGTCTAATATTCCATCCGTTTGAGTTAGCGGGTATAGGGGCAGCAGTTCTAATTGCCAATATCATTTCTCAGGATGGAGAGAGTCACTGGCTTGAAGGGGTGCAGTTGATGGGTGTGTATGTTATTTTGGCGGTAGCATTCTTTTTTGCTCCGGTTGGTTAAAATGTAGGGGTCTGTCGGGTCGCCCCTACATTTCTACCATTCTCCGGCTGTCCTGGCTGCCCTGTGGTCAGCTTCGAAATTCGGCCTGTCAAAGTAGTTCCCGCCAACAGCGAAGGTTGTATCAACGTTTATCCACTTATCTTCCTCAGGTATATACACCTGGTTCCATGCATGCTCACCCCATGCCAGACCATTAAACCCCATGCCTACTACCAGCCTGGTTTTTAATCCAACAGCTTTGCACATAGTTACATAAAGAGCTGAAGAGTCAAAGCAGATACCTTTGCGGGTGTTGAATGCCTGTATAGCCCCTGATGAGGTGTCACCAATATTATTACTAACCTTTTCAGCCTTTTCGAAGTCATATTTTATATGAGAACCAATCCACTTATAAATAATCCTGGCTTTTTTCCGGCTGCTTGTTTCTGATTTTATAAGTTCGACTGTAAAGGCATCAATTTCACTATTTGACTTCACAGCATCTTCCAAGGTAACACCATTAAAATACCATATGATCCGGGTTCCGCTGATAAGCTTCTCAGGCAGGGATCCATCTTCCTGAAATACCTCCGGCAGTTGGGATTCATCCAGCTGCGCCATAGACTGGTTGAAAAGAACCGGAAGCTTTTGCGCGTAGCTGGAGTTTATTAAGGGTTGAATTGCATATTGGTCCACAGCTTTATAAATCCGTGACTCCTCCAGCTGCTCTGAAATGGTTGGCGATGAAAGGTAGATGCTGAACAGCGATAGCATCAGACAAACAAATATAGTATTAAATACGGCTTTGGGAATCTGAAATATAGCTTTAATAAATATTTTCAAGGGCTGCCATAAAGAATCAAATATCTCAAACAGTTTTCCCGAAAGTACATCAAAAAGTCTGGTTTCAACCTTTAGAGTTAGAAGTTTAAATAATAAAGTAACAAATATGAAAATAACCGGGGCTGCTATGAGGTAAACAATTATTTCCGGATTTACTGTGTCCTTAAAGTTTTGCGTAATGTAGTCCTTTAGATTAAGAAAAAAGGGAATTTGACTCTCAAAGAAAAGTTTCTTGGTCAGGAAAAATGAAACTGCTATGCTCAATAAGAATCCTGCAACCCTTAATAACGAAATTAAAGAAATCCATATGGATACTTTTGTAACCTTCCTGAATAAACCAATAATTATGGGTGCCAATAGGACTGCGGCTAAAATGAGTGTGATGACATTATATTTGTCTAAAAAATTATCCAGCATTTGATTCTCTCCATTTTTTATTAATATTTTATAACTTTTCAATAATTTTTCAAAAGAAATTTTTTCAAATTAGAAAGAATACTGTCTATACTTGCATAAAAATTAGGATGCCTTGAGAACCTAAAACGATGAGGTTCCTAAATGCCCGGGAATCTGTAAATGATACTTGGATAAACATAGAAACTTCACTATCTAAAACATTTAATCCAGTGAAATTCACTGGATTTTTTAATAGGATAAAGGATAGACTGTTATTACCTTATATGTGATTTTGGGAAAAACAAACAAGGGGGTACAATTTAGGTTCAAAATGTATTATAATAGAATTAGATATATATATATCAAGTTTGGAAGCAATAATCAGGATTATTTCTTGGGTAAGGATAATATATAGAACCAGATTGAGTCGAAAGAGCCGCCCTATTAACTGAAAGCAATACATTATGACAAAAGATTCGGGTGAGGAAAATGATTAACTTTTTAAACAGTAAAAAGAAAAATGCACAAGACGCTCCTAAGGAAATAAAGGAGCTTATAAAAAGAGATAGTTCTAAACCGGTTAGCAGGCATAATAACAGGCAGACGAATGATGCCCCTATGGACTCATCGCCTGTTTCAAAAACAGAAGAGGTTGAAGTAGAGGTATTTGATTCCATTCAACATCAGGCGAATATGACAAATGAAAAGCCACATAATAGAGATGATGAATTCAGGTTTAAGGAAGAAGAACTAAAACGTAAGGAAGCAGAACTACTATTTCTAGAAGAAGATATTAGAAGAAGAGAAGCTGATTTTCTGGAAAGGGAGGAAAATCAGCTTGCGGTTGACCATATTCAGAAACCGGTTATGGAGTTTGATTCCAGTAAAACAGGAAGAGAATTGGCCGGTATAGAAGAGAAACTCAAAAACAGAGAGGCCGAACTCTTAAAAAGAGAAGAATCAGTAAATGCTATCGAACTGAGATTTGCAGAAAAAGAAAAGGAATTGCTTCATAGAGAAAAAGAAATATCTCAAAAAGAATCCATTCCTTCTAATCAGGAAAATGATTTGTATGAACGTGCAAAGGACTTGTTTGGTAAGGCAGCAGAACTAAAATTAATGGAAGCCGAACTTAAAAATAGAGAAGCCGAATTATTAAAAAGGGAGGCAGAAATAAGTAAGAAAGAATCAGACTTTTATAATACGGAAAAAGGCCTTGTCTGCTGGGAAGAAAAAATTAAAAGCAGAGAAAAGGATTTTGAGAAAAAAGTAACAGAAGCTCATGCAATTTTAGAAGAATTCTCAAAACAGGAAAAAGAGCTACTCTCCAAGGAAGAAGCTCTTAATGCAAGAGAAGAGGTAATTACTAAGAAGGAAGATGAAATTTCCAAACAGCGAAACAGTCTTAATATTAAAGAAGAAGAGCTTAAAAGCAGGGAATCATCTTTTGAACAGAAACAGTTAGAATTACAGCGTAAAGAAGAAAATTTTCTGGAAAGGGAAAAGGCTATTAACCATGAGAAGAGCCGTCTTACCCTTAAAGAACAAGAACTTAAAGGCAGGGAAGAAGAATTTATTAAGAAAGAAGCCGAAGAACGCCAGAAATTAGAAGACTTTGGAAAACATCAAAAGGAATTCATGGAGAAGGAAGACCGGCATATAGAGAGAGAACTGGAAATATGCCGTAAGGAAGAGGAACTATCTAAACGCGAAAAGAACTTAATTCCTCTAGGAGAGAAATTGAAAGCCATAGAACAAGCTGACTTGAAAAAGGAAGAGGAAATACGCAATAAAGAGGTATTATTATCTAGTAGGGCAAAAGATTTGTCTTTCTACGAGAAAGATCTTGATACCAGGGAAGCTGGAATACACGCTAAGGAAGAAGAACTATCAAAATGTGAACATGAGTTAGACGCCATAAGAAAAATGTTGAAAAGTAAAGAAGATGAGACAGCAAAACGTGAAAGGGAGCTGCAGGAAAAACAAGAAAAATTTAAAGATAAAGATGATTTCTTGCGCAAACAAGAGGAATTACGTAAAAAGGAACAATTATCAGCCAGTAAAGAGAAGGATTTATCTTTCTATGAGAAAGACCTTGAATCAAGGGAAGCCGAGCTGCGGAGAAAAGAAATTGACTTGCAAAGACTACAAGATGATATTGTCTATAAAGAAGAGGAACTTAAATTAAAGGAGCAGATTTATGCTCATAGAGAGGCGGCTCAGCGCCGTTACCAGAGTACCATGGATGATGAGGTTGAAACTAATCTGGAACCAACAAGAAAGAACCGGCATGATGACATCAAAAAAATCGGGAAGATGGTAATAAAGGTTGACGGTTGAAATGATTAATTCATAAATTTAATGCAAATTTACCTTTGAATTTTTTTAAAGATTTTATTCAGATATAGTGATTTTATCTGGATCTAGTGTTAAAATCCAATACAGATGTTAATATATTTGTCCTATTCTTAAGGAGGCCGTATGGAGAAGAGAAAAGTATTAATAGTTGATGATTCAGTAATTATTCGTGATATGCTGCAGAGCTTGATAGAGAAATGCGGCTGCTTGGTATGCGGTGTTGCGAAGAATGGCAAGGAAGGAATTCAAATGTTTATAGACTTCCAGCCGGATATCGTTTTTATGGATATCAATATGCCGATTATAGATGGGATGGAGGCTGCAAAGGTAATTAAGGAAATTAAACCTGATGCAAAAATAATTATGCTGAGCGCCATGGGTGATCAAGAGATTACCAGCAAATTAAAGGAAATAGGGGTTTCAATTGTTCTCAAAAAGCCTATAGATAATCATGATATTTTATCTGCATTAGCTTCTGTATAAGAGAAGCAAGCTTTAAACTTAAAAATACAAATGAAGGAGCAGCTTTTATGGATATATATAGTCCTTTCTTGAATAGTGCAAAAGCAATCCTTAAGAAAATGGCCAAAATTGAAGTATCAACAGATGGAATATTCCACCCGGAAGACAAGGAAATCGAGTCTAAAGGAATCTCGTCAGTAGTTACATACAATGGAAGGTTAAAAGGGAGAATGCTGCTTGATATGAGTCAAGACACAGCGTTAAACCTGGTAAAAAGTATTACAGGAAAAACTTTTCAAGATGCAAAAGAATTTATAGTCCTGGCGGCAATATGTGAATTAAATAATACTATTGCCGGAGATGGTATTACTTATTTGAATGATCAATATTCTTTAAGTCTAAGACTTGTCCCTCCATATGTATTCGTAGGAAAAAATGCTTTGATATGTCTTGATAAAATTCCTTCTAAGGCAGTAATATGTTCTACTATTTATGGAGAAATCAGGATTATAGTTGCTTTCGAAGGGGAGGTAAATTAGATGCAAGAAGAGTATGTTAACTCATTTGTAGAAGCGATATACACGGTATTACCCTCTTTCGGTATAACCGATTTAAAGATAAACAGCCTGGAATTAAAGGATAATATGTATGCAAATATGAATGTTACTTCTGTAATAGGACTTACAGGTAGTGTGAGGGGTAATATATCTTACTCATTTACAGAAGAATCGGCCAAAAAGTATGTATCGGCAATGATGATGGGAATGCCGGTTGAGGAGATTGATGAAGACGCAAGGAGTGCAATTGCTGAACTCTCAAACTTGATTACTGGTAGAGGCTGTAAGATCTTATCCAATGATGATACTTTCACAGACTTTTCTACACCGTCATTTATTATTGGTGATGACATTTTTTTATTGATCAGTACGGTTAAAACACTGGCAATCAATGTTGAGACAGAAGCTGGTGAAATGCAGGTCAACATTGGACTTGAGTTATAGAAAGGTTTTTAAAATAAGGGCTTTACCAATCCAGGTAAAGTCCTTTAATATACTACATACATCTTTCAGAATGCAGAACTGTAATAAATAGAAAGAAAAGGATCTGGTTCAGATATGAAGGAAGTGGGAAGACCAGTTATAGATTGCAACAAGTGCATTTATTTTTTTATTACATGGGATAAGAATTTCCCGAGAGGGTGCAGGCTTTTTGGCTTTAAGTCCAATAGAATGCCTTCATTTACTGTTCATGAAGCTACGGGCAAGCCATGTCAGAGCTTTAAGCGCAAATCATAATTATTACTGTAAATTTTTCACTTTGAATTATATTTATAAAACCATTGAAACATAAACTTAATTTTAGTAAAATTAAAGCATTACAGTGTTAAAAATAAGATCATGTCTGTTAAATGTTCTAAATCATTACTATCTAATTCGTTACCGGACAAATACGTTTAAGTACAGTTAACCATTTATACATTTAAGTGTCGTTATAGAGTTTTAGTAAGACTGTATTTTATTTTCCTTAACACTATTATATAAATAATAAAATGTACTTAAAAGTAAGAAAAACAAAAAACAAGGGGGATTTTGAATGAGGCTTAAGTCAAAGAAGATTTGGTTTAAAGCGGTAGATTATGTCTTGCTGCTCACTTTCTTTATCTCTATGTTTGCAGGGATAACCATTCCTGCAGGGACAAGCCATGCAACTGAGCCTTCGCCGGATCAACAACCGGCGGTAGTGGCGGCAGTAGAAAATGTGGTTGAAGGTGAGAATGAAGTATTTGTGGAAATGTCCAGTTGTAATTTTTATGAGGGAAGCATCAGTGGTCAGATTATGTATTACCCTGATGGACAAACTTCGTCAGGAGAACCTATTCCTGTAGTCAGTGATGCTGTTTACAGAGATGGGGATATGGGCATAATCATAGAACTTGCACAGCCATTTGCAGGGCCGACGGCTGGAGATGCCGTATACAAATTGTCTCTCCAGACGCAAACTTTGGTTGGTACATATAATATGACCCCGGATGGGCCGGTGCCGTTCAAGGTAGTACCTAATATTGCTCCTCTTGATGCCGGCGGCAATAATCTTATCCCGGGCGCAATTCTAAGCAGCGGTGCTGCAGGCCAGGAGATCAGCATTCCGTTACCTGGAGCGGCATCAATTCCAAATCTGATGATTGGTATGGGAAATATTGAAGACAGAGAGGGAATGGAATTAGATGCCGAACATGGAGGAGTTTACATAAACACTTCCAGTCCGGATGATGATATGGTATGGGCTAAATTGCCTAATAACCTTAAGCCGGGCAAATATGGAATAGCTATAATGAAGCCTACGCTGGACGGACATCCGGAATTGTTTGCAGCAAGCAAGTTTGGTGTACAGGGTGTTGCGGTTGTAGATGATCTGGAGCCTGGTATCGTAATAGAGACTGAACTGATTGCCGTGGGGCAGGAGTTTCCGGCCACTATAACTTCAATAGCATTCAGCAGTCCTAAGATTGGTATCAAGGATAATTTGTGGCTAAAAGAAGATTCTCATACGGTTGTATTCGATGTGTATGCAGCTCCAGATACAACTGGGAGTATAGATGGAATACTTTATGATGTTATTGTAAACGGAAGTATTACCTATTCGAAAGCACTTACTGTAAAAACTACTGCTGTTACGGAGGTACAGAATGTTGTAGCAGGAGATTGGAATGTACCAATAAAAGGGTATAATCTTGATATGGTTGATTATACGCTTGTAACAGGAGCGGTTTATAATAATTATGTTCAAAAGATAGCTGATTTAGATAAACTTTTTTATGATGATTGGAATAAATGTCTTAATGCTAGGATAGTAAATATACCTCCAGAAGGAATTCCGGCAGGCTCATATACTATTAAGCTTTTACGCGAGGGGGTGCCTTTTGGAGGACAGGATTCATATCCGTTCAAGGTTGTACCACCAGTTGGTATTGATAAGTCTTTTGAGGGTACATCACAAAAAATACAGATAGTATCAAACGGAAATAACTTTGGTTCTGATAATACACTTCTAAAGGCAGTTATTATGGACAAGGGCAAAGTAGTACAGGAAAGTGTATACAACAGTGTATATAACCTTGCATTTTCCGGAACTAATTTGGTTTTCGGAGTTCCCGACAACTTTGATTTGCAGTTTTTCATGGTAGAAATATACAAAAAACCGGATGCAGGTTCGTCCTACGCTCTGGTAAGCAGGGGATTTTACGGTGACGGAGGAGAATTTAAGGGGCCGGAATATGGGGTAGGTCCTGAGGCAGCAATGCCTGGGTCTGTTAACATACCTTTCGATATATTCGGATCCGGGTTCGACAGCACATCAACCGTACAAATATTTGTATATTCCGAAGGCAGCTGGGTAGCTGACAATAAAATCCTTTTAGGCTTAAACGGCAATATGGCTGCGGGATCAAGTCATGTAACGGTAGTGAATGATCCATATATGCCGATTGGGGTTGCGCATATTCAGACCATGATGACAGTTCCAAATGATGCCGTCAAAGGATTCAGAAAAGTAAAAGTAACAACTGGTTCATCAGTAGTTGAGATAGATAATAAATTCAGGGTTATGGTACCAGTGATTATTAATATAGCAGGTGAGAATATAGATATAGACCCGAATGGGAACCCTCTGGGTACTGTTGATGCTTCAAAGTTAAAGCTAGTGGTATTTGTAGGTCCATATCCCTTACCTGATATAACGAGCGGATTTACCATAGACGGATCCGGGCATATTATCCTGCCTTTTTCAGTAAGGCCGGAACTCAAATATGCAAAGGGCTTTGGTATGGATATATTAAGAATAGAAGGTGATAATTTTACTTTTGTAGGTAAAGGTCAGCATATGAAGCCCGGAGTAGGGCCTGAAATGGTTATGCAGGGATCATTCAATATACCGCTTGATATCTGGGCTGCTGATTTGACTGCAGACTCTACGGTTGCTGTTAATGTATATGACAAAGATACCGGAAATTGGGTAAATGATCCGAGCTTTATTCTGGACAACACTACCCGGAAGATAATTGAAGAGCCGGGCAACATAGGCGGAGCTACAAAGCATTACCAGATAATGATGAGCGTAAAAGAAACTGCATCCATAGGGCCGAGACAGATTGTGGTAACAAATCCATCTCTGGCAATTAAAAATGCGCTTAACGTAATGCCCAATATGGCTATTGCTCCGCCGCCGGGAACGGATATTCCGTTTATGGCAATGGGGTCGAACGTTGAAAAAATGGGTACTGTATCACCCGACATAATGTTTATAGGTGTCGGATTTACCCGGGATATTGTAATTGATGAAATAAATAGAGCTGGTGTAGGAAATGCAATACAAATTAGAAAACTGGATGAAACCGGTAATCCTACGGGCGAGCTTGTTGCGGGTACGGCAATGAATCCGCCTGCACCTCCGGGGTCTCCTGAACCGACAATGGAGAAGAACGTAATATTGTTCAAACCGACAGCAGCAGCGCTTCAAGCTAATTCAACTTACAGATTGACAATTGAACCCGGCACAATCCAATCGACTGATGGTAAGTCCCAGGCAGGCTTGTCAAACAAATACGAAGTTACATTTACGACCAGTCAGAGGGATACTTCTGCGCCGGGGATATTAAGGGTTGAGGTAAGGCCGTCTCCAACTGATGGAGCAATAGTATTCCAGTTTAATAAGCCTGTGATACAGAATGAGGCTGAAAATACGGCTAATTACAGTATTACCACAACCAGACCCGTACCTCAGGGGAATACTATAATAGCAAAGTATGACCCAATGATGAATATGGTGAAACTTGTAGGATATGACCTTGCCGTAGGTGATACCGTTACAGGAACTGTCAGTGGTATCCATAGTACTGCAGGTGCGGTGATGAATACATATAATGTAAACATTACCGTCAAGGGATTCGAGATGGGTGCGGGAGATATGACAAATACCCAGAAGGCATTTACTCCTGTTGAGGTTATGCCTACTAATCCATCTGCGCAGTCAGAATCCCACTATTTTGTAAGAATGCCTGTGCAGCAAAGACTGGCACCGGGTGATAAGATTGAGATTGTATTCCCGGCCGGATTTAATGTGGCTTCAGCGTCACTGGACAGCGGTTCTCCGATCAACAAAGATATAAACGGATCTGGTGAGGGCACCGTAACCATAAGGTCGGTTTCGGCAGAGTCTATTTCAAGAACCGTAACAGTAACAATGAATGTTTACACGGCAGATCAAGCTTCCGACTTTATACAATTTGAGTTAAAAGGAATCATAAACGGACCTGAAAAGCAAATGCAATTCGATGCAGCTACAGGAGCTCCTAAGGATGGTTACTACTGCGTGGTTACAACCAAATCATCTGCAGGTACTGCAAAAGAAGGTCCGATGAACTCAATGATGTTCCCGATGGCAAAGGCAGCATCAGGTTCAATAGCCGGGTACGTTAAAAACAATTCTGAAGCTGTTATTGCAAATGTAAAGGTTTACCTTGACGGGCCTGGCGGAAGAAAAGAGGCTCTTACGGATAACACAGGTAAGTTCAGCTTTACAGGATTGGTACCGGGAGGTTATTTCCTGACAACCGAGCCTTCACCGGATGGTGGCAGCTATGTAGGTATAACAATGCCCAGACAATACTTTATAGATATTACTGCAAGAATTGGAGAAGAAATAACTTATACCCAGATTCCTGCAGAAAGCAATATAATAAAGTTAGAAGCAGGCGCAAGTTATAATAATCTCACTATAAATGTAACATCGGGAGCATCAATGGCAGGCAGGCAAATAGATGTATTTGCGGGAAACCCGGCATCATTTGCAGTTCAGACAATAACTCTTGATGGCAGCGGCGCTGGAACTACAGCTTTGAAGCTACAAAAAGGAATTTACATGGTTGGTGTAGGTCCAGCCATGCCGAAGGGCGGCTTTACCGGACCGGTCCAGATGGATTGGATGCCTCCAATGCCTACCAGGTTGGACATACAAAATACCAATTCTACAGTAAACATTACAATTGATGTACCGAATGCAACCATTATCGGTACTGTAAAAGACGGAAATGACAATGCAATACCGAATGCAGAAGTATTTGCCTACAGTCCTTCAGGAACCACCATGGGTTCAAAGGCGGTTACAAATGCTTCAGGACAGTATACATTAAAGGTTAAAGCGGGCGAATATGCCGTAGGTACTCATGTTTCAGGTATGCCGTGGCTGCCCGATAGAAAGGTAGCTATAGCTTCAAACGAAACTATAGCAGTAAACTTCAAGTATGAAGCTCTGGATGCTACAATCTCCGGCACCGTGAAGGATTCGGACGGAAGGCCGATAGCGCAAGCATCAGTGATTGCTTACAGGGTTGATGCCAATAGTTTGACTGCGAAACCGGTACCTGGATTTGCAAACGCAATAACCGATGCCAGCGGAAACTTCACCCTGTTTGTCAAGCCAAACAGCTACTGGATACTGGCCGGATATGCTCCAAACTATGGCGAACTGCCCAAAAAGGTAGTGGCTGTAGGAGCATCAAACAAAAGCGGTGAAATAATTACTGTTGAAACCAATACCATGGGTACAGTAAAAGGTACTGTTACCATGGGAGGCCAGCCTGTAGTCAATGCAGGAATATGGGCAGAAGGACTTGGAGCCGATGCGGCGTTTGGCAACAGAACCGCAACAAATGCTATTGGTGAGTATACATTAAAACTTAAAACAGGAAATTACAAATTACACTTATGGACACCTGAGATAGGTGAAGTACCATTAGGAGATGAAGCTGATATAACCATAACAGCAGCTACAGCAGCCAAAAACTTTGCACTGCCTGCAAAGGGAACAATAACAGTCAATTTTGGCGCACAGCAGGCAGGATTTGAAGCATTCGTACATACAAAGAGCGCTGATGGCAAATACCAGAACGGCGGTGTCGTGAAACTTAATGATGCCGGTACGGCAAGTGTAGTTGTCAATGTACCGGTTGAAAATACGGGAACAACCTATAACCTCAAGATTTATGTGCCAGGTGTAGGTGACTCCAATACAATAACTGAATTCAGCGGCAAGACAGCTTCACTGACAACAGGCACGCCAACAGCTACGGTTAATGTAAGCATGCCGGCTGCATTAAGAACATTAAGCGGTACGGTAACGGTATCCGGCAGCGGAACTCCCGTAAGTAATGCATGGGTATCCATTACCAAGAAGAACAGCGCGTTCGGTGCGTACAAAAAGACAGACGCAAGCGGAAACTTCGACTTCAAAGTACCTGACGGAACATATATACTAACCGCAGACCATCCAAACTATACATCAAGACCGCCTGCTGCTGTAACAGTAAGCGGAAATACGACACAGAACCTCAATCTTGACTCCGTAAGCGGAAGCATAGTAACCGGAACCGTATTTAAAGACAGCATCGTATCCGGAAACGAGGTTGGAAGTAACTTGGTTGTATGGGCAACAAGCGATGAAGGCAGATGGGTCCGTGGAGAAGTATATTCAGACGGAATCTATTACCTGAACCTTCCGGATGTGAGCACAACATGGCTGATTTCCGCAGCTGGTGATGGTTATGAGACAATAGCAGTTAACAAGCAGAAGATAACTGTAACAGAACCTCAAAATATAACCGGTAAGAACATACTCATGACAAAGATTAAAATTGCCGGTATAGAATACACTGTTAAGCCGCCGGAAGTTAAGGCCGTAACACCGGCAACCGGTGGAGTAATCGACAACAAGAATACAGGGGTAAAGGTAACAGTACCGGCTAATGCGCTGGGAAGTTCAACCGATTCAGGACAGATAACCACAAAAGAAACAACCGGCGTGCCATCTACAAATCTGGCTAAGCCTGCAGGCAGCATAGGTAAAGAAATTAAGGCTTCAGACAGTTCAGGAAATGCAATAACTAAACTGAACGACTATATTGATATAGAACTAGACTACAGCTCACAGCTTGATTCTGCAGACAATACAAAACTAATTGACGGTACTGAGGTTGCCAACCTGCAGCTAGGATACTGGGATGACACGGCAAACAACTGGGTATTCATAGCATCCACCAATGATACTGCAAACCACGTACTCAAAGGAAAGGTTGACCACTTGACCACATTCGCTCCGTTGGTACCGACCGGAGAAGCAGCTCCTGCTTCACCGACTGGATTAAGTGCTTCGACAGTAAGTACAAGCGGAATAGACCTTACATGGATAAGTGTAACAGGAGCAGCAAGCTATAACATATACAGGTCAGCTGCATCAGATGGAACATATACCAAGATCAATACATCAACAGTTTCAACAACCTCATACTCAGATACCGGGTTAATAGCCGGAACAGCTTATTACTACAAGGTATCTGCAGTGAACGGTACCGGTGAATCTGGGGCATCAAGTTATGCAACTGCAGGAACCGCAGTGGCTGCATCGTCTACACCTACCGGATTGGCAGTAAGCAGTAAGACATCTACATCAATAACAATGACCTGGAATGCAGTTTCAGGTGCCGCAGGGTATAAACTGTATAAGTCATCAGCCATAGACGGAAATTATAATGAAGTATACTCAGGTTCAAATACTTCATATGCAGAAACAGGATTAACAGCGGCAACAACTTATTACTACAAGGCATCAGCTATAAATGCCGGCGGTGAATCAGCTCTGTCATCCGCAGTTGGTATTACAACAAACAGTGAAAGCGTTGGAGGTGCACCAACTGGAGGAAGCGTACAACCTGAACAGACTCAGACTACGGCTGAAGATGTAACAAAATTGATAGGCGATATTAATCCAGCGACAGACCCGGCAAAAGCATCACAGGATTTGGTAGGCCTAATCAATGACAATAAGGACTTGATTACAGACACAGCATTAAGAACTGCAATAGTTGAAACTGCAGCAAAGATTATACAGAATGCTTCAACCGTTGATTCGACCAAGATTGAGGTTGTTGAAGAAGCTGCATCAGCTACCATTCAGCCAAAAGCTGAAGAATTAGCAGCAACAATTGAAAATATAGCAAAAGTGGTTGGCGACCTTGAAACAGCAATGAAAGCAAGCAACATGGCAGCTGAAGCAGGGCAGTTGAAGAAGGAGATTATTATTTCAACAACCGGCGTTTCAGCTGATAAGGAAATAAAAGTAGCACTGCCTGACAGTGTGGTAAGCAAGGCTGTAGAGAAATCAGTAAGCGTAATTCTGGAAGGTAAGGACGTAAGATTTGTAATACCTGCAGGAACATTACAGGTGAATGAGCTATCCAAGGCATCTGAGCTTGCCAAGACAGAAGGAAAAGTGGCATATGCGGAGATATCGTTCAAAAAACTGGATGAAGTAACTTTACAGGCTGCAGAAATAAAACTAATCGGTAAAGCATATGAATTTGAAGCTGCCGCAATAGTAAAAGATGGGAATGTAGAACAAACAAGAGACCAGATTGCCGGCTTCGGAAGCAAAATATCTGTAGAAATGAAGTACTCGGATACAGATGTTCAAGGTATTAGCAATCTGGACAAACTTGGAGTATATACACTGAATGAACAAACTGGAAAATGGGATTACGTAAGAAGTAAAATAGACAAGAGCAACAAGAAGTTGGTATTTAACACAACACACTTCAGCAAGTATGCAATTATGGAATACACAAAAACGTTTGATGATGTACCTGCGGGACACTGGGCTAAAGACTATATTGAACTCCTGGCAGCCAAGCATATTACAACTGGTATGGATGAAAATAACTTCGCGCCTCGTGGAACAGTCACAAGAGCTCAATTCGCGGCATTTATAGTAAGAGCCTTGGATATTGAAAAAGGCAATTATGCAGGAACATTTAGTGATGTCGCTGAGGGCGCTTGGCATGCAGAATGGATTGAAGCGGCTGCTAAAGCCGGATTGGTACAGGGATTAGGCCATGGCAAATTTTACCCGGATGCTGCCATCTCAAGGCAAGAAATGGCGGTAATGATAATGAGGGCATACCAATACCAGACCAAGAAGGATATAGCAGACGAAGCCCAAAAATCAAATGCAAACTTTACTGACGCCGGTGAGGTGAGTGGATGGGCCAAAGATGCTGTGCTTGCCGCTCAGGCAAATGGAATAATAAATGGAATGACTGAGACCACATTTGCTCCGAAAGAAAGCGCACAAAGGGATCAGGCAGCAAAGATGCTAATACAACTACTAAAAGTTAGCAACGAGATATAAGTTAAAAATAAATCCGGCCATATGGCCGGATTTATTTTTGTCTGAGATTAGTATTTCCGGCAAATCTCACAGGGTTAACCAGGGCGAGATGATTATAATGCCTGCGAATGAACCTCATTCTTCACAAGCAGTAAATAAGTTTAAGATGGTTTTGACCATGATTAGATCTTAAAATAAATAGTTAAGTTTATTTATTCTCTTACTTTTTAATGTAATTTTTTTATCAAGCTATTTCTAAAGCAGTTTTCAAAAGGAGCACCCTTCGTACTCCTTTTGGAATCCTCTCTGCTTAATCCCTGAATTCTTTGCAAAGAGATTCTAATATTTTATTCCATCACTCCAAGGTCGGCATTAACTGGCCTCCATGCCAGATAATGCCTAAAATCACCGTCCTGGTGATTTTACCTCTCCGTGCTTCCATAAAATATAAGAATCTCTAATGCGCGGAATAACGGGATATGTAGTATTTCTTCAAAGTAGCTTCTAGAAAAAACCGAAGAGGTTTTTCCTAGAAACTACTTTAGAAGAACTCAAGGATACGGGGAAAGGTTATAGGAAGACCCCAAAGGGGTTTTCTTAAAATTAAATCTTGCATTAAGACATAATATTTATGGTAAAATGACATTATCAATACTAAAAAGAGGTACTTATGAAAAAAGAACTACCAGTAAAGAGAAATGAGACCTATACCATTGACATTACCGGCCAGGGGCATGAGGGACAAGGCGTAGGAAGGATAGATGGCTTTACAGTCTTTGTGGAAGGTGTCCTACCTAGTGAAAAGGTTGAAATAAAGATTGTTAAAGCTGCACCCAGCCACGCATTCGGTAAGCTTCTTAACGTAATAGAACCTTCACCGGCACGTATCCAGCCATTTTGCAGCACATATAAAAGATGCGGCGGCTGCCAGCTTCAACATATGACCTATGAAGCCCAACTGGAGTTCAAGACCAATATAGTGAGGGAAGCTGTTCAACGCATTGGCGGAATGGAAGGCGTTGAAATAAAGCATACTATTGGTATGAACCAACCCCTGAACTACAGGAATAAAGCCCAGTATCCTGTTGGAGTGCAGGGAGAGCAGGTAGTGATAGGGTTTTATGCTAACAGGTCACACGAAATAATTGCCGGTACCCAATGTGAGATTCAGCATAAGAGAGGATTTCAAATAGCCGGTAAGATAAAAGAGTTCATAGAAGGTAAGGGTATACCTGTTTACAATGAGAAATCAGGTAAGGGAATAATAAGGCATATTGTTACACGGGTAGGCTTTAGCACAGGTGAGATTATGGCAGTTGTTGCAGCTAATGCAGATAACCTTCCGTATAAGGACGAGCTTGTGGAGTTTGTAGAGAGGGAGATGCCGGAGATAACCAGTTTAGTACATAATATAAATAAAAAGAATACAAATGTTATTTTTGGAGAGCAGAATAAGGTCTTGTTTGGAAGGGGTTACATTATTGATACAATAGGCAAGTATCAATTCAAAATATCACCCCATTCCTTTTTTCAGGTTAATCCGGTTCAAACAGAGGTTTTATATTCAAAAGCATTGGAATATGCCCGGCTGACGGGAAAAGAAACGGTATTTGATTTATACTGCGGTATTGGTACCATATCATTATTTCTATCTGACAATTTCAAGAAGGTGTACGGTGTTGAGTTGGTACAGCCTGCAGTAGAGGATGCCCGGGAAAATGCTAAACTCAATGGGATATCTAATGTCGAATTTATATGTGGCGAGGCCGAGAAGGTAGTACCGGAAATGTATGCAAAAGGAATCAGGGCAGATGTAGTAGTTCTGGATCCGCCGCGTAAAGGCTGTGATAGGGTGCTGCTCGAAACGGTGGCGGCTATGAAGCCGGAGAGGATTGTATATGTAAGCTGCAATCCATCTACACTTGCGAGAGATCTAAAGATACTGGATGAATTGGGGTATAAGACAAAAGAGATTCAGCCGGTAGATATGTTTCCACAAACATATCATGTTGAGACAGTTGTCTTGATGTCAAGGGTTGAGAAATAAAGTGGACAGAAAACGCTGATAAATAAGGGTTTTCCGAGATTGGAAGATTTTCTGCCTGATGTTCGGCAGCACCTTTTAACCTCGGAAATCCTTATTTTTATATTTTAAGGAAACAAATCGACCGCAAAAATGTGCTTGGGGTTGAGGAGATAGATTAGATAACTTTATAGGGTTGTGGAGATAGGATAGCTGGCAGCTGATGATTGATAAAATAATTATCTTTATACAATAAACTCAACTATTAACAAATACAAAAAATAAATAAAATATACATTGTAAGGTCATATACCCCTATCATATAATATAGTTAATATATTCCAGAAATAGAGGGGTTGATAGTATGACGACTATAAATATAACACAGGAAATGAGAAATAGAGCATTTGAATTTTCAACGAATATAATAATGCAGAATAATCAATATGATAGGATGCATCCCGCAAATGTTAGAGACATAAACGTCAAGGAAGGGACTCTTTCATGTAAGACGATAAATGTTCTTGACATTGAGTCTGAGATAATGTAGTATTATATAGAGATGATAATGATTATCAATATCACACACATATATAGATGTGGATGATAAGAGAAGGAGAGAGGAGATGTTGCTATTTGAAGCAAAACCAGGAGATACAAGGCGGATTAAGAACGTTTCGGGTAATGAAAAAATTCGCAAATTCTTATTTACATTAGGATGTTCTGAGGGGGAAGAAATAACCTTGATTTCTATACTTGGAGGAAATTATATAATTAATGTCAAAGGCAGTCGATATGCTATTGATAAGAATATGGCCAAGTCAATTGAACTTGCATAAATTTTATTTAATAAATAGAGCAGCAAAGCTGCTTTTTATTTGAAACCATATTGATAATGAATATCAAAATCAAAATAATAAGTAAAAAAACAAGGAGGAATTAAGATGAAGATAGCCTTAGCAGGAAACCCCAACTCAGGGAAAACTACATTGTTTAATGCGATAACAGGCAAGATAGAATACGTAGGTAACTGGCCAGGGGTAACAGTTGAAAAAAAAGTAGCGAATCTAAAGCGTGAATACAAAGTCTTTACACAAAAAAGTCATGTGGGTTCCATCGGTGAAGGGAGAGGGCGCAACCAGATTAGCGTTGTAGACTTGCCTGGCGCATATTCGATAGCACCCTTTACAGGTGAAGAGGCAATTACAAGAGACTTTGTCCTCGGGGAGAATCCGGATGTCATTATTAACATCATAGATGCAAGCAGTCTGGAAAGAAGTCTGTTCTTCACAACCCAACTGCTGGAATTGAACATTCCGCTTGTTATTGCCCTCAATAAGCAAGACATTGTAAGACGTTACGGTGACAAGATCGATGTAAAAGGTTTATCGGAATTCCTAAAATGTGAAATTGTTGAGACTGTCGCTAATGAGGGCCAAGGTCTGAAAGAGCTTGTTTCGAAAGCAATTGAAGTTGTGGAAAGAAAAACGCAGGCACCACCAGAGTTTGAAGGGAAAGGGACTGAGGAGGAGGATAAGGCAAGACAAGCCTACGTCAAAACAATTGTAGGTAGATGTTTCATTCAAATGAGGAAATCTAATGAAATCACATTTTCTGACAAGATTGATCGGGTTGTTGCTAATCCTTATTTAGGACTTCCTATATTTGCACTTATCATGTGGGTTGTTTATGCATTTTCAATAAGCGGTTTTGGCGGAAGGGTATCTGGATATATAAATGATACTTTGTTTGGTGAAATTGTGCCAAATGTGGCTAATGGATTTTTGGAGGGCATCGGCGTGCATCCGCTGCTTCAGGCACTCATCGTGGATGGTGCCATAGGTGGTGTGGGTGCGATACTTGGCTTTTTGCCGCTTATTATGGTATTGTTTTTCTGTCTTGCTCTGCTAGAGGACAGCGGCTATATGGCAAGAGTTGCTGTTGTTATGGACCGTTATTTCAAACGAATTGGATTATCTGGAAAGTCAGTTATCCCGATGGTTGTAGGGACTGGATGTTCAATCCCCGGTGTTATGGCAGCGAGGACCATTGAAGACGACAATGAGAGAAAAGTGACAATAATGTTGACCCCTTTTGTCCCCTGTGGTGCTAAGTTGCCGATAATAGCGTTGTTTGCTGCGGTATTTTTCCCAGGAGCCACTTGGGTATTTCCAAGTATGTACCTAATCGCTGGCACTTTAATCATCCTTGGCGGATTGCTGCTTAAGAAAATATTCAAGTTTGAAAGTAAATCTGCTTTTATTCTTGAGCTTCCTGAGTATAAGATTCCGAGTTTGAAGCATGCATTCAGGCAAATGATTAAGCAGGCAAAAGCCTTCATTGTAAAAGCATCAACGATTATTTTGGTTATGAACACCTTAGTTTGGTTTATGCAAACTTATGGTTGGAATTTACAGCCTGTAGAAGATCAAGGTTTAAGTATTTTGGCTTCTGTTGGAGGGGTTGTCGCTCCTTTGTTAATACCGTTGGGATTTGTTGGATGGAAAATGGCAGCAGCCACATTGACCGGTTTTATTGCTAAAGAGAATGTTGTTGCAGCGTTTGCGGTTATTCTAGCAGCTTCAGATGAAGCGCTGTACGCAACGGGTGGTCCACTGGCTGAAATGTTTACTCCTATAACCGCATTTTCGTTTCTGGTATTTAACTTATTCATACCTCCGTGCTTTGCAGCAATAGGAGCCATGAATGCAGAAATGGGCGGACGTAAATGGTTAGTTAGAGCGATACTATTTCAAATAGGCGTTGGGTATACATTAGCTATGCTCGTAACACAGGTAGGGACTTTGCTGATGTATGGTGAATTATCAAGTGGATTCGTGCCTGCTGTTATCGTAATTATTTTGATAGCCGGGTTGGTGTATTACTTGATTAGACGAAGTGATAAAAATACTGGAAAAGAGACAGCTTACTAAGAGAGGAGTGATTTTTATTATGTCGACCATCATAGTAGGAATTTTGTTATTTGCAGTCATTGGATATAGCTCATATCAATCTTTAAAGAGTATTAGAAACGGTTCTTGCACAGGATGTTCCGGGGATTGTTCAGAGCAGCAACGTAAAAGCTGTAGATATTAAAGATAGTCTAAAGATAATATAATATATCTCCTTAAGAAATAGGGAGGGGCTGAAATAGATGAATAAAAAAATCAATAATTTTGAAAAACAACTTAAAGATAATAATTTAAAACTAACAGGACAACGAAAGATTATCCTGAATTTATTTGAGGAAAACAGTGATAAGCACTTGAATGCAGTGGAAATCCAAAAAGCTGCTTTACAGCAAGGTAATAGAATCGGTACTGCAACAGTGTATAGAACCTTGGATTTACTGGAAAAGCTTGGGTTTGTAAGCAAGATAAATTTGGATGACAGCTACATCAGATATCAGTTTGTAGATACTAAAGAAGAGCATGAACATCACCATCTCATATGTGAACGCTGTGGCAAAGTAATCGACATGCAAGACGATCTTCTGGATTCATTGGAAAAGCAAGTTCATGACAAGTATGGCTTTAATGTAACAAATCACAAGGTCAGGATATATGGAGTTTGCAAAGAATGCTTGAGCAAATAGAGCATCAGAGGAAACTTCCTACTTGTAATAATGAACCTTCAATTTTATTAACAAATGAGAATAACAGATGTGACTGTTCCGGGTATTACTCGGAGTAGTGCTGTTGCTCTAGTAAAAAGCATAATAATATATTTTTTTATAGGTTTTGATATTGATAATGACTATCAATATCAAAACCTATAAAAATTAAGCACTAGAATAATGATGAACTGGAGGGGTGAGAGTGAGTATAGTATTGGTAGGCGGACATGAGAGAATGAGGGATGAATACAAAACCATTGGGGATAGACATGGTCACAAAATTAAGGTGTTTACTCAGATGCATAGCAAGTTTGACAAGTGTGTAGGTGCACCTGATGCTATTGTTTTATTCACGAGTACGGTATCACATAAGATAGTGATTACTGCCGTCAAGGAAGCAAAAAAGAAAAAAATCCCTGTTATAAGATGCCATACAAGCAGTGGAAATTCGCTGGAGGAAACCTTGAGACAGCTTAAAATGAGTATCTATTAAACAAAAAACTTAATATATTTATAATTGAATGGGAGAGCATAGGATACGAGAAATATCAATATGTAAATAGGAGGGGCTGATATGGATCAAGAAATTAAACTACAGGTTACGAAGGCTTTAAACAGTTAGAACCCTTGCATAAATTTGTTAAATAATTGAATATATTTGAGTACTTACACGGCAATCAACATTTATATTGACAAAAAATAGTCACTAAGATATGATATAAATGCGAATGGTTAGCATTTGCATTGAATAACGAATAAATGGAGGAAGACTAAAATGAGAACAAAAAGAGTTATCAGTGTAATGACAGGAATCATAATTGCTTTAGGAATTTTGCTGGTTTCTGGTTGTAGCAGTAATGAGAAAGCAACTGTTGAAAAACCAGTCATTGCAGTAACAATAGTTCCGGAAAAGTCTTTTGTGGAAGCAGTGTGTGGAGACTTGGCAGAGGTGGTAGTAATGGTTCCGCCAGGAAACAGCCCTGAAAACTATGAACCTACTCCTAAGGAAATGGAGCAATTTAGCAAGGCAAAACTTTACTTTGCTGTAGGCGTTCCCACAGAAGCAGCAAATATTTTACCTAAGGCAGCAGAAATAAAAGATATGAAAATCATCAAACTTCAGGATGAAGTGGCAAAGACATATCCTGAGATAGAAATTTCTCCTGGGCAAAGAGATCCTCACATATGGCTTTCACCTAAAAGAGCAAAAACAATGGTGGAAGTTATTGCTCGTGAGATGAGTCAACTGAACTCTAAAAACAAAGAAAAATATGAAAAGAATGCACAGGCTTACATAGCTGAGCTCGATAATCTTGATAAAGACATACAAAAATCACTTAAAGGTGTAAAGGATAGAAAGTTTATTGTATTCCATCCCGCATTCGGATATCTTGCTGATGACTACAATCTTAAGATGTATGCTCTAGAAGAGGATGGCAAAGAAGCAACTCCTCAGAGACAAAAAGAAATGATTGACCTTGCGAAAACTGAAAACATTAAAGTAATTTTCTATCAGGCCGAAATCTCAAGCAAGCAAGCACAATCCTTTGCAGAGGAAATCGGAGGAAAAACGGTGCAGCTAGCGCCTCTTGCACCAAATTACATTGAGAACCTTAAAAATATGGCCGAGCTTATGGCTGAGGTAATGAAATGATTTCATTAAATAATATTCATAACTCAAGGCAGCTTCAAAAGGCGGTTTGTATCGAAAATTTATCGGTACAATATGGTGAAACACCTGCTCTAGCAGGTGTTTCACTTAATGCTGATGAAGGTGAATACTTAGGCATAATTGGGCCAAACGGTGGAGGTAAAACTACACTTTTAAAAGCAATCCTCGGATTAGTTAGCCCAACGACAGGACAAATAGATGTTTACGGAAGAAAGCCTGGTAAAACAGGAAAATTAATTGGTTATGTGCCTCAGATTACAGAGTTTGATAAAAGTTTCCCAATTACTGCAAAACAGGTCGTATTGACGGGCAGACTTAATCCAGTGTTCTCGTTGTTTCATAAATATGAACGCAGTGATATAGAAAAAGTGGATGAATTGCTCAACAGAGTTGGAATTTATAAGCTTAAGGATAGAATGATTTCCGAACTCTCTGGTGGAGAATTTCAAAAAATGCTTATAACCAGAGCTCTTGCAGTGGAGCCAAAACTTTTGCTTCTCGATGAGCCTACTGCGAGTGTGGATGCAAGCTCTAGAGAGCAGATATTCTCGCTGCTTAATGATCTTAATTATAGCATGACGATCATTTTGGTGACGCATGACCTTCTTGCTGTTTCATCTCATGTAAAGTCTTTAGCTTGTATTAATGGTCGGCTGGTTTATCATGGGGATAAGGAGATTAATGAAGAAGTTGTGAGCAACCTTTATGGTTGTCCTGTAGATCTTATAGCCCATGGTGTGCCTCATCGGGTATTGAAAGAACATAAGGAGGGCGATTAAAATGCTTACTTCATTTTTTCAGTACCAGTTTATCCAGAATGCATTTTTAGCAAGCATTTTTGCAAGCATTGTTTGTGGGATAATTGGTGTAATAATTGTTGAAAAAAAACTTGTGATGATGAGTGGAGGTATTGCCCACACTTCCTATGGAGGGGTCGGTCTGGGATATCTCCTGGGTTTTGAGCCTATAATTGGAGCTTTATTCATGTCGGTTTGTGCAGCTTTAGGAATAAGTTATATTAAAAGAAAGGGCAGAACACACTCTGACGTAGTTATTGGACTTTTTTGGTCTCTGGGCATGGCTCTTGGCATTCTATTTATTGCATTAATGCCGGGGTATCCTCCGGATTTATCTTCATACCTTTTTGGAAGCATCTTGTCGGTGACAAGAACAGACCTTTACTTAATAGCTGTTCTTACACTGATTGTAGTGCTTGTAGTTGTTGCACTATTTGACTACTGGAAGTCTTATCTTTTTGATGAGAAATTTGCAACGATTATGGGTATTAAAACTACTTTTTTAGAATATCTGCTTTTTATATTAATTGCAATGTCTGTTGTGGCATTGATTCGTGTTGTTGGAATCATACTCGTTCTCGCTTTGTTTACAGCACCAACTGCTATATCAGGACTACTTTCAAAAAATCTAAAGTCAAGGATGGCATTATCAGTAATAATAGGTTGCTTCTTTTGCTTGACCGGACTCTGGATATCTTATGAAATGAATATCCCTTCTGGTGCCGTTATAGTTATTTTATCGGCGGTAAGCTATTTGTTATTTTTTAGCGTCATTTCTGTAAAAAGTAAAATAAAAAGGAAAGAAATGAGTTTATAATTATTATCTTCACGCTTAATTAGGAGGATGGTGAGTGCTTTGGAACCAATATATAATAATAAAAAATTTTCCAGCAATGGTATAAAAAATACAAAACAAAGGAATTTGGTTTTTGATGTTTTAAAGGGTGAAGACCGTGCATTAACAGCAGATGAGATTTATATAAAGCTTACAGAGCAAGAGAACTCCATCAGCCTTTCAACTATTTATAGAATACTGGATGTATTTGTATCCAAGGGGCTAATACTAAAAACAAATACATTTAATGGGAAAAAATCCGTGTATGAAATAAACCGGATGAAACACAAGCACTATCTGATATGCACTAACTGCAACAAAAATATTGAGATTAATCATTGCCCATTGGAGGGGTTGGAGAAATCCCTTGCAAAAGAAACAAAATATAAGATTGTCGGACATAAACTGGATATATATGGATACTGTCCCGAATGCCAGGAGAAAGGCCGGCGGGAGGACTGATACAATGATAGAAAAGAAAACAGAAGTACAAAAATTGCCAACATTAAGTTCTGCGGTTGAAAATCAGGTAGATAAAAAGATAATCCCGTCAGCTATATTTTCTGTCGTGATTATTCTTGTTACAGGTGGATATTTGTTATTTTCCGTTATGAGGTCAATAGATATAGAGTTATAAATATAAAATTAGCCGTCGCTTGAGGGAATAATTCTTTGAGCGGCGGGTTTTTTAAAAATAAAAAATAAAA
>DHFP01000028.1:381-6815 GCA_002402315.1 Clostridiales bacterium UBA4821 | reverse complement strand
AGAGGGGCGATTTCCCAAATGCAGAATGGATTTCCGATAGAACAGTATCTTTGCCTCTTTCGGCAAAACTGACGGATGAGGATGTGGATGATGCGATTGAGGCGGTAAGGGAGGTCTTACTATCGCGGAGATAAATAAAATGAGAAATAAAGTGAAGGCAATTTTGAAAATCCTAAAAGATATTTTTTGGAGAAGACATATAAAAGAAATAACTTTTATTTCTGGAAGTATAACTTGGAAAGAATGTTTAATTATCCTATCTACTCTTTTTTCAGGAAAAAATATTGTAGATGGCAAGCATATAAAACAATATGAAAAAGAATTTAGCCGATACTGTGGTGTTAAATATGCAATTAGTTTTGGTGCAGGCAGGATGGCATTTTACGCGATATTAAAAGCTATTGGGATTAAAGAAGGAGATGAAGTTATTTTACCGGGGTACACCTGCGTAGTAGTACCTAACGCAATTATTTATTGTGGGGCAAAGCCTGTTTATGTTGACATAGATCCTGATACATTAAATATATACGTTAGTAAAATAGAGGAGAAAATAACTCCACGGACAAAAGTGATTTATGCACAGCATACATTTGGCTCGTTTTGCAATATGGATGCCATCATGAAAATTGCACGAAAGTATAACCTAAAAGTAATTGAAGATTGTGCCCATGCTCTTGGCGCTGAATACAATGGTAAAAAAACAGGGACTTTTGGCGATGCTGCATATTTTACCACAGAACAATCAAAAATCATTTCTACGGGAATGGGAGGTATGGCGATAACTAATGATGAAGAGATAGCAGCCAGAATACGAGAGATTCAAACCGAATCGGAATTTTATGATGAAAAAATTATTAAAAGAATTGCTTTACAAATTGTTTTGTATAATATTCTTTTTCATCCTCTAATACATTTTATTGGCAAATATATGCTCTATGAACTGGGAAAGTTAAATATTTTCATTCAATCTACAACTGAAGAAGAAATAAAAGGAAAAAGACCTGATAAATACCCGGTTAAGCTTTCAAATATTCAAGCGAAAGTAGGATTAAGCCAATTGCGAGCTCTTAATCAAAATTTAGAACATAGACGTAAGGTTGCTACGTATTATAAAAATTCATTAACAAAGTTTAATTATAAAATAAAAATACCAGAGAATAATGATAAATTATATAATCCTTCATATATAAGGTTTTGTCTATTAGTAGAAGATAGAGAGAAGATAAAAAAGTTCTTTCTAAGTAAAGGAGTAGAATTGGGGGAGTGGTTCAATTGCCCTATTCATCCAAGAGAAACATCACTTAATAACGTTTTTTATAAAACGGGGAGTTGCCCTGTGGCTGAGCATATAACGGGGCATAATGTAAATTTACCGACACATCTGAAAATCTCTATGAAACAAGCCAGTTATATAATAAAAATACTGGGGGATTATTATGCTACAAAAAGTTAAAGGGCTTTTTTGGGCTTTGAAGTATATACTGGAAGGATTGAAGGATTTAATTTGCCTGCCGATTTTTTATTTGCCGGGGCCTTTAGGCATCAAGCTCCGTTATCGCTACTACAAAAGGAGATTAAAATATTTAGGTAAAAATGTTTTAATTGACATAGGCGTCCATATTCAAAATCCTCAATATGTTTCCATCGGAGATAATGCGTGGATTGATAAATATGTAATATTGCTGGCCGGGAAACCGCACGAAGGAAAAAGGAAGATTTATAGAAAGCCTAACCCTAACTTTAAGGGTGAGGAGGGCGAGTTAATTATTAGCAATAATACCCACATAGCCCCTTATGTTTTAATATCAGGAATGGGTGGAGTGTATATAGGAATTAATCTTGGTATTGCTTCAGGTTCCAAGATTTATTCGTTTTCACATCACTATCGAAATTTTGCAGATCCTTCTGACAGTTATAACTATAGGTTTAGCCCAATGGCTCCTGAAGAAGAACAAGCTTTAATCTCTGCCCCAGTAGTTATTGAGGATAATAGTGCGGTAGGTTTAAATTCGGTGGTATTGCCTGGGGTTACCATTGGAAAAAATAGTTGGATAGGTGCAAGTTCGATGGTAAATAAAAATATACCACCTAATGTTATTGCTTCTGGTAATCCTATAAAGATTATAAAAAATAAATTTGAGGATGATAAAATCAACAAAGCTGAAACTGATACTGTAAGTTATACTTTGGTGGCAAAAAAACCATGAATCTAACAACAAAAACCGTTCAAGGGGTTGGGTGGTCTGGAATATCGCAAGTTATTTGTCTATTACTTCAACTTGGAATTACTGCGATTTTAGCCAGATTACTTACCCCAAAGGATTTTGGGTTACTTGCCATGGTGGTTGTATTTACCAACCTTGTGATGATATTCCGTGATTTTGGATTGACGGCAGCGCTAGTTCAGCGTAAAGAAATTACAGATGAGCATCTGTCTTCCAGTTTCTGGGTAAACGTATTAACAGGACTTTTTTTGGCGCTCTTGTTAGCAGCTTTATCACCGGCAATCGCTTATTTTTACGGTGAGAATAAGTTAACATCTATTATAATGGTATTAGCTTCAACTTTCTTTATCTCTTCCTTTGGCATTATCCAAACTGTTATATTTACGAAAGAACTGAATTTTAAGCCTCTTGCTATCGTCGAGATATTGGCAGTTGCAATTTCAGGAGCAGTAGCTATTATTTTAGCTTTTTATGGATTTGGAGTCTTGAGCCTCGTCTGGCAACAGGTTATCTTAAGTATTGTAACCGTGGTTCTTCTTTGGACATTTTCTAGATGGAGACCCAGGTTTTTATTTAAGTGGCAGTTAATTAAAGAGCTTCTTGGTTTTGGTTTGAATCTAACTGGATTTAATTTCGTAAATTATTTTGCCCGTAACCTTGATAACCTCCTTATCGGGAAGTTTCTTGGTTCTGTTGCCTTAGGGTTTTATGATTTAGCATACCGGCTTTTGCTCTTTCCTCTAAGTAACATCTCTTCTGTTATTGGGAGAGTAATGTTTCCCAGTCTCTCTGCTATTCAAGATGATAAAAACAAGGTGTGTGATGTTTACTTAAAGACCACTCGTTACATTGCTGCGATAACATTTCCATTAATGATAGGGCTTCTGGTAGTTGCTCCTCAGTTTATCAGGGTAATTTTTGGTTCTCAATGGGAGAGGTCAATTTTTCTGGTTCAAATTCTTGCCTTGGTAGGCTTGATACAGTCTATTATTGCTACGGTAGGATGGATTTATCAATCGCAAGGACGAACTGATATTATGTTTCGTTGGGGGCTTTTCACTGTAATTATTGTTACTATTTCTTTTGTTATCGGGCTTTGTGGGGATGTGGAGGGGGTAACCATTGCCTATTCTGTTGCCACATTTTTGTTAGCATATCCAAATTTTGCTATACCGTTCAAGCTAATTAATCTAAAATTTAGCTATTTTATCAAACAATTCACTTCGATATTTATAGCAATAATGGGAATGGGTGGAATTACATTTGCCATGCGCCTTTTTTTAGAAAATTCTTTAAGGGTAAATGATTTGACTATTCTTATATCAATTATAGTTGTTGGGATAATAAGCTATGCTGGTATTTTGTTTATATTAGATAAAGATTTATATCAGGAAATCTTCCAGTTGATTAAAGAGTTAAAATCTGCACCAACAGTAGCAGTTTATCAGGGAAATTGCGCTTCAAAAGGGGAAAGATTATGAAAACAATCCTCCATTATAAAGCAGGCTCATATCTACCAATAACAGAAACATGGATACATGAACAGATAAAGAATCTTAAAAAGTACCAACCTGTTATTTATGCTCATGATAAAGAGAACATGGATATTTTTCCACTGGGAAACATTAAAATCAGATCGTTAGAATTAAAAAAGGGGTTAAGAGATCCATTCATATTTTTCAACGAAGGGTGGAACAAAGTATTTAATTTTTACCCTATTTTTGCCTTTAATTTGATAAAGGACAGACCAAAATTAGTTCATGCGCATTTTGGTCCCTCCGGTTATAGTTTTTTAAAACTTAAAAAAATGTTCAATTTTCCTTTAATTACTACATTTTATGGTTTTGATTTAAGTATGCTCCCCCAACAGTATCCAGAATGGAAGATAAGATATAAAAGGCTCTTTAAAGAAGGAGAAAAGTTCCTAGTAGAGGGGCATCACATGAAAAAATGCTTGATTGATTTGGGTTGCCCAGAAGAGAGGATTATTGTTCAGCATTTGGGAATTGATCTTGAAAAGATTAAATATGTTCCTAGAAAGCTTCTCGACGAAAATAAAGAGATAAGAATTTTAATATCAGCTAGCTTTAGAGAAAAGAAAGGAATTCCTTACGCAGTTGAGGCTTTTGTGAGGGTTAAACAAGCTCATCCAGAAATGAAATTTATTTTAACGATTATTGGGGATTCGAGAGGGACCTCAGCAGAAGAAAAGGAGAAAAAGAAGATTTTTGATACCATAGATAAATATAACATAAAAGATTGCGTTAAAATGCTTGGCTATCAGCCGTATTCGGTATTCTTGAGAGAATTATATCAGCATCATGTATTCCTTCATCCCAGCGTTCATGCATCAGATGGTGACACTGAAGGTGGCGCACCGGTTTCTATTATAGAGGCTTCAGCTTCAGGTATGCCAATACTTTCTACTATGCATTGTGACATTCCTGAAGTAGTCATCAATGGAGAAAGCGGCTATTTGGTGCCGGAAAGGGATGCAGAGGTACTTGCCGAAAGGCTGGAATTCATCATTTGCCATCCCAAAGTATGGGAGCAAATGGGAGAGAAAGGTCGAGAGCACGTTGAAAAGAATTATAATGTTATTACGCAGGTGGAAAAACTTGAGGAAATTTATGATAATATGATGACTGAAAGGTAAAAAGGGGAAATGAGAGTTTGTTTTATATCACATTCGTCATCTAAGTCCGGGGCGGAGAGATCGCTTTTAGAGACTATAGATACATTAAAAATGAGAGACATAGAATGTTTTGTTTTTTTGCCTAACAAAGGAGCGCTAATTAGCGAATTAGGAAAGAGAAACATACCTTATATCATTATTCCATACAAATGGTGGATGGGAAGTAAGGGCTTGCCTTTGTGGATGCGGGGAGCAAGAATTATCATTAACATTTTTATGATAATTCCCCTTGTTATAAAAATGGCGAAATTTCAATGCGATATCGTTTATACTAATACAATAGTTACTCCAGTTGGTTTACTTGGAGCAAAACTAATTGGGAAACCACATATTTGGCATATTCGTGAATTTGGATATGAAGATCATAACTTGGTTTTTGACATGGGAACAACGTTTTCTATATGGTTTATGAAACGGTTGCCATCAGTTTATATTGCCAATTCTTATGCAGTTGCCAAAAAGTATAGACAACTCCTACCTGATCGCAGAATGGAAGTTATTTACCAGGAAGTTAATACAATGGATACAGGTGAACCTCTTCCAGATTTTATAAGGAAGCAAATAAATGATGAAGTTGATATCAAATGCGCTATTGTTGGTGGTTTACAAATGGGGAAAGGTCACGAAGATGCAATACGTGCTACTGGCAAACTAGTAAGTGAAGGTGTAAAAGCAAGGCTTTTTATTATTGGAGATGGTGATCTAAAATACAAAAAATATTTATATAATCTGGTAGCTCAATATAACATAGAAAATTATGTTCTATTTCTTGGATACATAGATAATTCCTTCTTGGTAATGAAGAGTATTGATATAGTGCTCGTATGCTCAAGATGTGAAGCTTTTGGTCGAGTAACAGTAGAGGCAATGCGAGCAGGTAAGCCTGTTGTTGGAACGAGGAGTGGAGGCACAATTGAATTAATTCAAGAAGGGTTTAATGGTTTTTTATATACGCCTGGAGATTACGAAGAACTTGCAGAAAAAATTATGTATCTATATGATAATCCTGGATTAGCAAAACAAATGGGTGAAAAAGGTCAAAAGTGGGCTGCAGAGCAGTTTACTGAAGAACGTTACGGAGAAAAATTGTTAGCAATATTGAAGCAACTTGCTAACCAGTAACACATTAGCCAAAGGAGATCTACTTAACAATGCACACAATCCTGGTCACCGGCGGGGTTGGCGCACGCGGTGNNCAATCCTGGTCACCGGCGGGGTTGGATTTATAGAAAGCAATTTTTATTAAATACATGCTAGGCCGGTATGATTACCAGTCATCGGTGTTCTGTTAAGACCTCAATACACCATTAACAGCTAGATATGGCACATAATCCCTGGAAAACGCCTGACGAAAAATGTTGATATTGCTCTTTGAAAAGCAGGAATGTGCCCCTCATTGTGTGGAATTCTTTTTCAAAAGATATTGAGGAGGACTCAACATTGGCTCCACTTCCTGCTAATATTGATCCGCATGAGATCGAAAAAACCCTGAACAAGATGTTCTCCCCGGAATG
>DHFP01000028.1:0-347 GCA_002402315.1 Clostridiales bacterium UBA4821 | reverse complement strand
TTTTGGGGTCGGGGTGCAGCGCACCCTCGCCTCTTTAAGAAGGGCCTACGAGACCGCAGCGGCGGAAACGCTTGTCCCGTCCGCCTTCTATTATCGTTTTAATAAAGGTCTCATAGCCTTTCTCAAAGAATGTCTAGCACACGGCATAGCAGATCTAGCCAGTCATACAAGCCTCACCCTTTCAGATAAATTGCAAGGTTTCAAGGATATCATCGTGGCAGACGGCACGGTCATCAAGTTACACGATAAATTGGCCAAACAGTTCCCTGGAGCGAGGCACAAGGCCGAACTCAAGATCCACACCGCCATCGGACTCACCAGCAATACCAAAAGCATAGGACTTTTTT
>DHFP01000158.1:8834-10809 GCA_002402315.1 Clostridiales bacterium UBA4821 | reverse complement strand
CCCGATCAATTTAAGGGGGTAAGAGATAAGGAAATAGTAAACGTTGCCAGGCTTGACATTTTTCAGAAGCGTCAGGATCTATTAATTAAAGCCTTTGCCCTGGTTCACAAAAACCACCCTGATTACATTTTAAAGCTTTATGGTGACGGGCCCGACGAAGCCCAATTAAGGAATCTGGCCAGCGAGCTGGGGATTGAGAAAGCAGTCCTTTTTATGGGTGTGACGCATGATATATACGAGGCGATTAGAAGAGCATCGGTTTTTGTACTATCCTCAGATTTTGAGGGGATACCCAATGCCTTGATAGAAGCCATGTCTGTCGGAATGCCATGTATATCCACGGATTGCAGCCCGGGAGGAGCCAGGCTTTTAATTAAAGACAAAGAGAATGGTTTGTTGGTGCCAATTAATAACATAAATGAATTGGCAAAAGCGATTGAGTACATGCTGTCCAAGCCAGCTGAAGCAAAGAGGATGGCAAATAATGCGTTAGGGGTTTTATGCGAATATGAGGAAAGTAAAATATATTCAAAATGGCAGCGCTTCATTGAAGAAGTATAATGGGGAATTAACACTAGGCACCGATATATTTTTTACTAAAGGCATTGTTTTTTCGACTTATGCCTTTGTAATTTTATCATATATGATAGGATTCCTGGAAATACCATCAATAGTCAGGTATATCAGTATGGGGTGTTTGTTGGGTTTCGCTTTCTACCGGGTCCTTGTTTATCAGCATATTTACGGTAGGCCGTTTTTTGTCTGGGGTGCTGTCTTTATAAGCCTGATGTTTGCCTCATTATTTTATTCACCGTCGTCTGAACTTGCTTGGAGGGGAATATCAGCTTATCTAATTGTATTTGCAATGGTTGGATCTATGATTCAGGTTACTCAGGATTATGAGCATTTAAAAATAATATTAAACGCCTTCGTGATTTCAGCCGTTTTAATAAGTTTATTGAGTTTTACTCTCTACTACAACGATTTATTCTCAGGTCAGCGTTTTGATGTGAGTGGTAATGCCAACGATATTATGGTGAAGATGCTGCTGCCTGTCTGCATTTTAATTTATAGATGCTTTACCGAAAAAAAGCAGAGTTTGTTCAACTTCATATTATTAATCCCCTGTGCGACAGTCCTGATGCTTACCGGCTCCAGAAAAGGTCTGTTTATTCCTGTTGTTTTCACAGTGTTTTTCATCTTTTTAAACCAAAAGAGCCGAATACTTAAAAGAGGTCTTATGACTCTATTGATTTTGGTTTTCATTGGTTATCTCATATTTCAAATCCCTGAGCTTTATACTGCTGTGGGGCAGCGCGTTGAGTACTTCATTGCGCCTTTACTTGGCTCGGGTGATACAACATATTTTAGTGATCTAGCTAGAGAGAGATTCAGAAGACAAGCTTTATCAATGTTTTTATCCAGCCCTATTATTGGTCATGGCATAAATGCATTTGAAAGTATTTATGGCACCTATTCTCACAATAATTACACGGAATTGTTATCTTCTCTTGGCTTGGTTGGTTTTATCTCTTTTTATTCAATATATGTTTATTGTTTTGGGCAGCTGTTAAAACTAAGAAAGATTATGGGCGCAGATAAAAATCTTAATGATTTTGCCATCAGCCTGCTTATCGCTAACTTGTTTTTTGACTGGGGGGCTGTTTCATTTGACATTCTGTACAGTATGATATCATTAGCAGTTGCTGTAAGTGTAATTTTATTAACAAAAAGGAAAGTCAGGCAGGAGGTGATTGCTAGTGAATAAACTCAGAAAAAAGATAAGGGTGCATTTTTCCAATCCGAAGGGCTTGATCTTGGCGTTGAATCAATATGGAATATATAATTGGATGCCAGATAAGATGTTTTTAAAAATGATGTATAAGTTAAGCATCGGCAGGAAGCTGAATATTGAAGAGCCGCGTACATTTAATGAAAAATTGAATTGGCTTAAGCTTAATGATAGAAAGCCTAA
>DHFP01000158.1:0-8790 GCA_002402315.1 Clostridiales bacterium UBA4821 | reverse complement strand
GGTGTTTATGACAGCTTTGAGGAAATTGATTTTAATGTTCTGCCTGATCAGTTTGTATTGAAATGCACTCACGATTCGAAAAGTTTACTGATTTGTGAAGATAAAGCTAACTTTGATTATGAAAGCGCGAAGAAAAAACTAACAAGAAGTTTGAAGCGGAATCTCTTTTGGCATGGCAGAGAATGGTCTTATAAAGATGTTAAACCGAGAATTGTATGCGAGAAGTTTATATCAGAAAACGGCAAGGTGCCTGATGATTATAAAGTAATGTGTTTTAACGGAAAAGCCAAATTAATTCAAGTTCACCTCGATCGTTTCAGCGGAAACCATGTGGTTGACTTTTATGATATTACCTGGGAAAACACAGGCATAACTCTCTATCTTCCAAATTCTAAAACGGTAACCCCAAAGCCGGCAATTTTTGAGCATATGATAAGTTTATCTGAAATATTGGCAAAAGATAAATATTATGTCCGGATTGACTGGTATATAGTTGAGAGTAAACTGTATTTTGGAGAAATTACATTTTTTGATGGATCTGGGTTTATTAATTTCGGTAAATTTAATGATGATGTCATGTTAGGTGGCTGGATAAATTTACCGACAGATAAAGTTAAGATATTGGATGAGGACAAGTGAGAATTGATGGATTGTGTTGCAACAACTTTATAGGATTTAAATCAACACAAACAGAGACCTGAAAACCGCGAATTGTTATGTCCGGATTACAGCGGATCAGGATTCAACTGTATTGCTATAAAATATGCAAAAAATGACAGAGCCATGAAATAAAGCAAAGGCTGGTTATAATTTTTGGAACTAAGCGATTTACAACAACAGATAAAAAGCGCTTCAAAATGGTCATCTATTACAGAAATAGTCGCAAGATTGATTGCTCCGATCACAAATATGATTTTAGCGCGCCTTTTGGTGCCGGAAGCTTTTGGCATAGCTACAACGGTATTAATGATTGTTAGTTTTGCGGAAATGTTCAGCGATGCAGGTTTTCAAAAATTTCTAATTCAAAGAGAATTTACAACCAAAAAGGAACTTTACCAGAATGCCAATGTCGCATTTTGGACGAGTATCTCCATAACTATACTAGCAGCAATACTCATTTGTGTTTTTTCTGAACAAATCTCTTCAATGCTGGGCAATCCTGGTTTAGGAAATGTAATTTGTTTTGGCAGCATACAGCTGCCGCTTTATACATTTGCCAGTATCCAGATGGCTCTTTACAAGAGGAGTTTTGATTTTAAAACACTTTTTAAAGCGCGTTTTTTTTATGCAGTCATACCACTGTTTATTACGGTACCTTTAGCTTATATAGGGTTAAGTTACTGGGCGTTAATTATAGGTTCCATTTGCGGGGTGCTGTCAAATGCGCTTTATCTAACGATAAAATCTGAATGGAAACCAAGCTTATTTTTTAAAATTGCTGTTTTGAAATCAATGTTTTCTTTCAGTATGTGGACATTAATGGAATCTATATCTATTTGGTTTACTGCCTGGATTGATGTTTTTATAATCGGTACCTATTTGAGTGCATATTACCTTGGTATATATAAAGTTTCCGTGACCACTGTCGGCGTCATCCTTGCGATAATTACTTCGGCGACGTCTCCCATAATGTTCTCCTCTTTATCACGGATGCAGGACAACCAGGAACAGTTTAATAAATTCTATTTCTTTATGCAAAAAGCAGTTGCCTACTTAGTATTCCCAGCAGGAGTTGGAATTTATATATACAGCGATACCATTACGAATATTCTGTTGGGAGATAAATGGGGTGAGGCAAGTATTATCATTGGTTTATGGGGTTTAGTGTCCGTTGTTATGGTGGTGTTTTCGTTTTATAGCAGTGATGTATTCAGGGCAAAAGGCGCTCCTAAATTGTCGGTTATCTCTCAAATGCTGCATCTGTTGTTTTTAGTTCCTACATGTATAATAAGTGTAAAATACGGATTTTGGCCTTTAATATATGCACGTACATTTATAAGATTACAAGCAGTGATAGTCAGTATATTATTATTACAGTACATTTTTAAAATTTCATTTTTAGAAACCTTAAATAATGTATATAAACCAATATTATGCTCTATAGCAATGGGATTAATTGGTTTATGGCTCAAGACCGTAAATTCTGGTATGGCATGGGACATTATATCAATTTGCCTAAGTACATTATTTTATTTTGGGTTATTATTCATTTTTGCGCGAAAGGATATATTGCTAATCTACAATCAGTTTATCAAAAAATAAAATTGCAAATTGATAAAATATATGAGGTGATTATATCATGTCCCAAATAGCGGTTATTGGTACAGGTTACGTCGGGCTTGTATCAGGTGCAATCTTATCGGACTTTGGTCATACGGTAACATGTGTCGACATTGACGAAGACAAAATCAATGGTTTAAAGAACGGTATTATTCCCATTTTTGAAACTGGTCTGGAGCGGATAGTCAAGAACAATTACTATTATAAACGACTTGACTTTACCACAGATATCAAGTCTGCCGTTCAAAAAAATGATGTTATCTTTATTGCTGTCGGCACGCCACCGGCGGACGACGGCAGTGCGGACCTGCAGCACGTCCTTGTCGCGGCAAAAGATATCGGCGCCTATATGGACAGCTACAAGGTCATTGTGAACAAATCCACAGTACCGGTGGGCACAGGCCAGAAGGTCAAGGCAACGGTGCAGTCAATCCTTGCCCAGCGGGGGGTCGGATATCCTTTTGATGTGGTATCCAATCCCGAGTTTCTGCGGGAAGGCTCCGCTATACAAGACTTCATGCACCCGGACCGGGTTATCCTCGGCGCTGAAAACGACCGGGCAATAAACATCATGAAAGAAGTATACAGGGTCCTTTATATCAACGAGACCCCCTTTGTTGAAACCAACCTTGAAACCGCGGAAATGATCAAGTATGCTTCAAACGCGTTTCTCGCCATGAAAATCACATTTATTAATGAAGTGGCCAATGTGTGCGAAAAGGTTGGGGCAGATGTGCAAAAAGTAGCCAAAGCGATGGGGCGGGACGGGCGCATTGCGCCGAAGTTCCTGCATGCGGGCCCCGGATTTGGCGGGAGTTGTTTTCCCAAGGATACCAAAGCCCTGGCAAAAATCGCCCGGGATAGTGGAGAGGTTATGTCTCTAGTTGAAACAACAGTGGCGGCAAATGAGCGCCAAAAGCTTAAAATGGTTGATAAAATAATAAACGCCATGGGTGATATTGCGAATAAAAACCTTGCTATTCTGGGCGTGACCTTCAAACCGAACACAGATGACTTGAGAGATGCGCCATCACTGGTTATCCTCCCGGAACTAGCCAAACGCGGCGCCAAGCTGAAAATATATGATCCCGAGGGGAAAAAAGAGGGTGACTGGCGTTTTTCGAGTATTAAGGGCAGCGTCACCTGGTGTGCCGATGCCTATGAAGCTTTGGAAAACACTGATGCCACAGTTATTCTGACCGAATGGAATGAATTCAGGAATCTGAATTTTGATAAATTCAAAGAGATCGGCGCCGGTGAATACTTCTTTGATTTGAGGAATATATACGATAAAAAGATTATGGTTGAAAAAGGTTTCAAATATTATGGTGTGGGTGTGTGATGATGCGGCTAAAACCTATTGACAATAAAAAGATATATCTTGTCACAGGCGCGGCCGGCTTTATTGGTATGCACCTGTCCAAAAGTCTTTTGGAACTGGGCTGCAGCGTTGTCGGCTTGGATAATATGAATGATTATTATGATGTTAATCTGAAATATGCCAGGTTGGATATTCTCAAGAAGTTCGATAAGTTTAAATTTTATAAAATGGATATGGCTGAAAAAGATTCTCTCCGAGCTTTGTTTAATGAGAACAGCATTGATGTGGTCATTAATATAGCGGCTCAGGCCGGTGTGCGTTACAGTATTGAGAATCCTGATGTCTATATTCAGTCCAACATTGTCGGGTTTTTTAATATCCTGGAAAACTGCAGGCGCCATTATGTTAAACATTTATTGTATGCTTCTTCCAGCTCTGTTTACGGAGCAAATATTAAAGTCCCTTTTTCCACTGAAGACAAAGTCGATAACCCGGTAAGCCTTTACGCAGCAACAAAAAAGTCAAATGAGCTGATGGCATATACGTACAGCCACCTTTATAGAATACCTGCAACCGGGATGAGGTTCTTTACTGTCTATGGTCCGTATGGCAGGCCGGACATGGCCTATTTTTCTTTTACCAAGGCGATCATGGAGGATAAACCGATCCGGGTATTTAATAACGGTGACATGTACCGCGATTTCACTTATATCGACGATGTGGTGAGCGGGATACTGCCTTTGATTGAGAACTCCCCTGCGCTGAATATGGAAAATGTGCCGTACAAGATATATAATATTGGCAACAACAAGCCGGAGAAACTGCTCGATTTCATCGCGGCGATTGAAAAGGCTGTTGGTAAAAAGGCGGTAAAGGAGTTTTACCCCATGCAGCCGGGTGACGTCTATCAGACTTATGCTGATGTGACGGATTTGCTGCAGGACGTTGGTTTCAGGCCCAACACACTCATTGGTGAGGGTATTGGCAGGTTTGTGGCGTGGTATAAGGAATTTTACTGCTAATAGCAACCGGCAATGTGAATGATTTTGATAGTATTGGTTTTGATGTAAGGGGGATAATTGTGAAACGTCTCATTTTTATGACTATCTGTGTGCTAATTATATTTGGCTGTGTTTGTTATGCAAATGCCGAAGAACCAGAAATAAATGTTACGCTGGATGGAAAGATAATGATCTTTGACCAAAATCCCATTATTCAAAACGGACGGGTTTTAGTGCCGCTTAGAAAGATATTTGAATCGCAGGGTGCTGCAGTTAGCTGGGTTCCAGAAACTCAGTCCATTACTGCTGTTAAAGAAGGGAATACAGTCAAACTAAGAGTTGGTTTATCAGAAGCTTATATTAACGATTCACTGATCACACTCGATCAACCCCCGGTTATTTTTAATTCAAGGACACTGGTACCAGTCCGGTTTGTGAGCGAAGCTCTTGGCGCCGTGGTCGAATGGGATTCAGAAACACAGTCGGTGCAGATATATTCAAAAGAAGCTGAATACTTATCTTGCAGCGCTTTGGGCATGATTCCCAATGATGAAACCAAGGGGTTGTACAACTACAAGATACTAATTGCTGCGGCAAAAAAAGGGACCAAAATAAATGTCAACGGCACATATTACCTGCAGTCATCGAACTGGGCATATTCCAGAGACAATGAGGTTAGTTCATGTTATTTGCTGGGAGAGTCGCCAGACGTAAGTAAATTAATATTAACCGGGGGAAAATATTTTAACCTGACAAACACAAATGATGCAAACAAAGGAAGTGTAATTATTGAAAATGTTTCAATAGAATGTCCAACAGACAGGGCATCATATTTAATAGGCATCAATCCACCTTCTATTACTGATATAACATTTAAAGATAACTACATAACGGGAAATATTGAAGTCATTGACTCAGTTACCCCGGATAACTTAAATTATAATTTTGTACCTTTTTCTATAGAAAGACTAGTTATTGAAAACAATGAATTTTATGATGTCTACAACAATGCTTTTAGGGTTCTGTTTTGGCTGGAGGATACACCTGTCACAACGGCATATATTAGAAATAACAAGGTAACAAATTTCTCCTATTGTTTCTACTATAATGGGATAACTGACAGTCATGCTTTTACAAATTACCTTATTAAGGGTTCAGATTACCTTCTGATAGAAAACAACACGGTTGTCTGCACTGATGACTATGATGCTGTCAGCAGGAATGATGGTGATTTTCCTGTATATTATTGTTTTGCATTAAGTGAGGGTTTCAATGTCGAGTGCAGAGGCAATACTTTTGAAGGTTTTCACATATCAGATGCACCAAATACCGTAGTATATGATAATTATTTTAGTGTTACTAAGTTGCTATACGAAAACAACATATGGAAGAACATTGTTAATTTTACCCCGGGTATTTCTCATGTGGAGATTATGAAATCAAAGAATGGGTTTGAGATTAATGGTGTCAAGACAGAAAGGATTTACAGGGGGAATACCTATATTGTTGAGCCCGATTATGCTGACAGGTTTGGTAAGGACAGATATTTATTGAGGAAGGAAGCTAACGGTTTCCATACAGATATAAACAGCATAATTATTGAAGATAATTATTTTGATATGTATATTCTGAGTTTTCCTTACTGGTCGCAGGAGTTTAAGGAGTTATATAAATTCAATAGGAATACAGTTTTAATGGATACCGTTGAACACAGTATCTATGCACAGGCTTTTGCTTATGTTAAGAATGATCCTTCATTTAGTTTAAGGAAGCTGATATTTACAAATAACACTATTGTATATAATAGCGGAGCTAGTGATCAGGGAGTAGGAACTAAAGGATTTTATTTAATTTTAAATAATTCGGTCCTTGGAGATAAAACCACGGTTGTTTTCAGCAACAATAATATTAAGATACCGGATTATTTATTTGACCTTTCAGACGTTGTGGCTGGAAGTAATAGCAGCACAATTATCAATTTTTCAAATAATACCATCAATGGTGTTTTAGCTGCAAAGTGAATGTTTGTAAATGCGCAAATACTGAAAATGCTGTTTAATAGCTCTAAAGAATTTATGTTAAAATGCCGAGTATAAGTTTATACGGCGTTATAGCCACCAGGATTTACAGATGTATAGATGTGCTGTTTACGTCTGACAAGTTGGAGCAATCAGTAGTTTAAATAATCCACATACAACAACATCATTGCACTGCCTGCATTACATGCTGGCAAAGAAGATGAAAAAGGCAAAGTCACCGAAAGATGACGGCGCAAAGCTAAAGGGACTAAGGCGGTTATCACTGCTATGTCAGCCAGTTGCCGATTTGAGTTAACCACTCGCTACTGGCGTGTGGATTTTTTATTAAAAGGGGGTTTCTATAAATTGTTCATTTCCCGTAGAATATCACATTCTTCATTAATACTCATAGTTTTTGTTCTGCTATTTACACTACCACTGGCGGCCGCAGCCCGCAATCCGAACGCTGAGATAAATGGCAAAAAACTAGTGATGGAAACATCGACGAACCAGGTGACGGAACCCGTGGTCAAAACTACACCCATCGTGGTTAACACTGCGCCCGAAGTTATCAACACAGCGCCTACCGTTACTATCAATAGCCCGGCCAACAACGCCAGCTTTGTTAAGGGGGCAGCAATCAGCTTCAGCGGCACCGCCAATGATACCCAGGACGGCAACCTCGCCAGCAAAATAGAATGGGTCTCTTCCTGGGAAGGCTCACTCGGCAGAGGCAGCACCTTATCCACCGCCAGCTTACGCGTTGGTACCCATACCATAACCGCCAGGGTTCCAGACAGCAATGGTCTTTACGGCTTGGCCAAGGTGAGCATAACGGTGAAGGAATCAACAACTACAACAACGGTCAACAGCGCACCCATCGTTACTATCAACAGCCCGGCCAATAACGCCAGCTTTGTTAAGGGGGCAGCCATCAGCTTCAGCGGCGCCGCCAGCGATGCCCAGGACGGCGCTATCACCAGCAAAATTATTTGGGACCATGACGGCACAATCGGCACCGGCGGCTCCTTCTCCGTTCCCCTTTCCACCGCAGGCCTGACCGTCGGTACCCATACCATCACCGCTAAGGTAACCGACAGTAAAGGCCTGTCCAGCTCGGCCAAGGTGACCATAACGGTGAAGGAATCAACAACTGCAACGACAACTGCAACGACAACTGTACCTACTACTTATTATAACGTAGTAAATTATGGCGCGAAGGGCAGTGACACCCTGGATGATACAGCTGCTATTCAAAAAGCTATAAATTATGTTTACACATTAGGCGGGGGTACGGTATATATTCCTGATGGAACATATTATATTAATACAAGCATTTCTGTAAAACCTAAAAGCAATGTAAAATTAAAACTTACAGCTAACGCTACCTTAAAAGCAATACCAAATTCCAGCGCATATGGTGATATTGTTAATTTTTCCGGTGTCAGCAATTCTGAAATAGACGGGGGAAATATAGTCGGCGACAGATACAAGCACACAGGTACTACTGGTGAGTGGGGTATGGGGATCAGGGTAAACAGCAGCAATAATATTCGTGTAGCCAATGTCAAAGTATCTGATTGTTGGGGCGACGGTATTATTGTAGACGGCTTGCTAACGACACAGCCCTATAGTAGAAATGTTATGATAGAAAGTTTTGTTGCCAACAACAACAGAAGGAATAACATTACTGTAATTAGTGCTAAAGGACTAACGATAAGAAACGGAACGCTTTCCAATGCAAATGGCACAAAACCACAATCAGGAATAGATATTGAACCTGATTCCAGTAAAAATCTGGTGCAAGATATACTGATTGAAAATATGAAGATTATAAACAATATTGGATATGGGGTCGATTGGTGGTTCTATCATCTTATTCCTTCTACAAACAATGTAACTATAAAAGTTAACAACTGTACTGTAACGGGTAATGTCAGAGGAAATATCCGCTTTGACTCAGGATTTGGATCAACTGAAGCTAACTATAAATATCTGGACATTACTATTAATGGCAGGCAAATAGGCAGCGGCGGCGTATAGGCGCCCTGACTGAAAACTAAAGATGAGGAAGCCCCGGACCAAGTTTTAGATATGCGGACCGGGGCTTTAAGTTTTTTAAAATAAAAAATTAAGGAGGATATAGTGTGATTCGTGTGTAATTTAAAAG
>DHFP01000148.1 GCA_002402315.1 Clostridiales bacterium UBA4821 | reverse complement strand
GTCAGATATAATTTATGCACCCATTAAGTCCGTTTTCCTTGACAGACTTGCAGAGAAGACCCGGAGCATTAGCGAGCTTGGAAGCAATCTGGGGTCAACCGAAAGAGACATTTTTTTACGTTGACCCAAAACTTAAAGAATGCCTGGATAAGTTCAACGGCGCCCAATACGACATTAAAAACTATCTATCTGAAGATGGGCCTGTCCTCATCGAGGCGCCAAGAGAGCAGCTGACTCAGATGGCATTTGAGGAACTCGAAGATCTTCTCAACGCCATTGGATGCCAAATCGAACCTAACCGATTAGTTCTGTCAAAAGATGTAGAACAGTTAGTAAAGAACTTAATCGGAAAAAGGGTAATGTGGTAGCAAAGTAAGCTAAAAAAGGAAAGTCGGTTTATCTAGCCGCTTTCCTTATTTAGTTATCATAAAAACCGAATTATGTACCTATATAAAAAGTGAAAAAGAATTTACATGTTGAAAATAATTGCCGGGAGTAAGCTTCATTGACCTATAAGGAATCCCTCTAAGAAAAGTGAATTTATGCTCGTTCCATAAAGACATTTCCCTCAAATTCATCTTTTCGTTGCTATTGAAGATTACTGGAAGCAATTATCTTGAAACGTTTTGTAAATTCTTTTTCGCTTCCTATATAATCTCTACAATTCATATACCTCTTCTCTTATCCATAACTCCTCTTTACATCATTTTCTTAACCTCAATCATTTTATCATCCTTCTGAATCTTATCTATTATCTCCATTCCTGAAATAACCCTTCCAAAGACAGCATAGCCGCCATTCAGATGCGGTGAATCATTTTTCAGGATATAAAACTGGGAGCTGGCAGAATTGGGGTCAGTGGACCTTGCCATCGCAACTGCTCCCCTCCAATTCATTAGCTTGGGGTTGGTTTCCAGCTTGATTGTTTTTTCCGAGCCGCCTGTTCCGTCACCTTTAGGGTCGCCACCTTGTATAACCCAGTCTTCAACCCTGTGAAACTTCAGGCCATTATAAAAACCCTTGTCAACAAGCCCGAGGAAGTTATTTACCGTCTCCGGCATCAACTCGGGATAAAGAGCCAAGGTAACGTCTCCCTTATCAGTCTTAATACTCACAACGGCCGTCTTTTCCCCTTCCAAACCACTCCAGGGACTGCTGCCTGCCGGCTTATTGCTAAAGAATAAAGCCAATACTATTACAATGCAAATAACCCCTATAACAATACCTATAATCATGTTAGCTCTTTTGGTGAAATCCTCCTTAGATACTTTTTTCTTTTCCTTCTTGTCAGCATCTACTTTTCCCAAAATCTACCCTCCTTTTTTTCAAATTACTTTAACACATCTACCATTGCTTTTTCAAGATTTTTCAACTTGGTTTTCAAATCTAAAATTTCATGGTCTTCTTTCTCTTCTTTCAGGCTCATTTTGAGTATTTCAGTTAATTCTTCCAATTCTTCTTTTAGTACATCCAACTGTTCTAAAACAGAAAGCCTTATAAACTTCTGCTTGTTCTCACACAAGGCAACTCCGGCCTTTGTTACAACCATGCCGCTAAATCCAAACGAAGCCCCTCTATCAGGAATAATACATTCTATACCAAATGTTTCATTAATCTCATTTGCGAGTACTTCCTGCGTTTCAGGTTCGCCATGGACTATAAATATCTTCTTGGGTCTCTTTTTAAAATTCCTTATCCATTGGAGTAACCCGTCTTTATCTGCGTGCCCCGAAAACCCATCAATAGATTGAATACGGGCATTTACGAAAATCTCTTCGCCGAAGATTTTAACCTTTTTGGCACCATCGAGTATTTTTCTCCCTAGAGTACCTTGAGCCTGATAACCAACAAATAACACAGTATTTTCCGGCTTCCAGAGGTTATGCTTCAGATGATGCTTTATTCTTCCCGCCTCACACATTCCGCTGGCTGATATAATAACCATATTTTCTTTCATCTCATTTAGTGCCTTAGATTCATCTGCGGACCGTGTAAACCTTAATCCTGGAAAATCTAAAGGATTTTCTCCGCTTTCAATATATCTTCGTGTTTCCTCATCAAAACACTCCAGGTTTCCTTTGAATATTTCGGTTGCAGATATTGCGAGCGGACTGTCAACATAGACCGGAATATCTCTCAATCTTTCAAGCTTATCTTTATACTTTTCCTTGTCTTTATGTAATTCATAGATAATCTCCTGGGTTCGGCCTACTGCAAAGGATGGAATTATCACATTCCCTCCATTGTTAATGGTATCAGTTACTATATTTAAGAACTTTTCCGCCTTATTCTCACTATCCTCATGTAGCCTGTCTCCATAGGTTGACTCCATAATCAGGTAGTCAGCATCAAGGATTATGCTGGGCTCTCTGAGCAAAGGAATGTGGATATTTCCTAAATCTCCTGTAAATACCAGCTTAGTTTCTTCCTTGCCATCTCTTACCCAAATCTCAATAATTGATGACCCCAACATATGCCCCGCATCCCTAAACGTCACATGTATATTCTCGTCGAGATGTATTTCTTCATTATAGCTGACCTTCCTAAACAGCCTCATACAGTCAATCGCATCCTGCATGGTATATAAAGGCTGAACCAGATGTTTATTAGCCCGGGCTCTTTTCTTGTTTAGCCACTCTACCTCAACCTCTTGAATATGGCCGCTGTCAGGCAGCATTACTTCACATAGTTGAGTTGCAGCTTTGGTGGCTAATACTTCACCTTTAAAACCATCGATATACAGTTTAGGTATTCTTCCACTATGGTCAATATGTGCATGGGTTAGAAGCACATAGTCGATTTCACTCGGATTAAATGCGAAGTTTTCACAATTTAACGCATGTTCCTTGGCGTGCCCCTGAAACATTCCACAATCAATGAGAACCTTTTTAGTCTTGGTTTCGAGAAGGAAACAGGAACCAGTTACTGTCTTTGCCGCTCCGAGGAAGGTTAGTTTCATAAAATCACTCCTTTTAAAAATCAGGACTATATAATATAAATATTCGCCATAAATCGATACTTTCCTCTTAATTAAATCACATTGCATAATCTTCAATATATTCCCTGCTGTATAAATTAGATACTTCTAACTTTCCTATGTGTTATAAAAATTTGTTATTCTTTTCTATTATACATCCGATATATATATTGAGAGGAAAAAGATAGCTCAAGCGGTATACCGGATGGAGGTTGATTATTATGCTTAGCTATTCATCAGTTAGGGTAAAAAAAGAAATAGAAAAATCCCATGGTCAGGTGTGGATCAAAAATAAGAAAGTTTACGTAAAAAATGAAAAGGGTCTTGGCATCCCTCCGGCAATAAATCCGTGTCCCGGTGTAAACTTAATTATTAATGGCGAGCAGTGCAATCATTTGGTGATCCCGCATGAAGATGACTTAATAGAGATAGTACCTGAAACAATCACTAAAGATGAACTAGTTGAAGTTTCTATTTCCGATGATAAGATGGAGGCCATTTTACATACTAAACCAGCTAAGTTAACCAAATTTGAAATACTAGACTCAGAACCTTCAAATAGAATAGATATAAGGACTTTAGAGGTTATTGAAAACATAAGATATATTCCGGAAGACAAGGTTTACAAATTACTCGGAGAAAAAGGTATCAACTTCGGTATTATTGATGAAAACATAAAATCTGCCTGCAGTACATATGAAGAAAAATTTACGGTAGTTGCCAGAGGAACTCAGCCCTTTCCTGCAAAAGATGCTTGGATTGAATACTTTTTCTATCAGGAAAAGTTTGAAATTAACCTAAACGAGGATGAAAATGGAAGAGTAGATTTTAGGAATTTTACAGATTACAAGAGTTCCAATGTTGGTGATGTTCTTGCCATAAAACACTTTATGGAACCTGGTGTAAATGGAATAACAGTTACCGGAAAGGAAGTTAATCCTGCTCCTCCCAAGGACGTAGCTCTATGTGCAGGAAATGGCGTTATAATAGAAGATGAAGGTAAATTGGCACGGTGCATCAAGTCCGGTAAATCTATAAAACAAGCTTCAGGAAATTCAGTAATTATTAACATAAACGAAAAATTGGAAATCAATAGTGATGTTGATATAAAAATCGGTAATGTAAAGTTTAAAGGAAATGTAATAGTAAATAAAAATGTCAAAGAGGCAATGGAAGTTGTTGCAAAAGGTGATATCTTTGTTCAGGGTGACTGCCACTTTGCAATGATAAAGTCGGGAAATAATGTAGCGATTAAAGGAAACATTATCTCAAGTAAAGTTGAAGCAGGCAGCAAAAATATTATTATCAGGAACCCTGGCGAAGACATCAATCCCATCGTAGAATCCATTAATACCATTATTTCCGAAATTGAACTTTCCTGCGGAGGCACACCGGTATCGATAGTTTACCCTGATGGAATAACCGCTAAGGTAAAAGAAATACTCAACTCAAAATGCCGGCAGCTTCCCCAGGACATCTACAGTTTCATAATAGCTCTAAAATCAAATCAATATGACTGTATGATAGAAAAAGCAAGTGAGGTAATGTCATGTTTAAAGGTCTTCCTGGGCAATTGCAACTCTATCAAGGACATTGACGAACTTTACAGAATTAAGTCTACCCTTACCGGCCTCACCTATTATGCTCAGGACGAAAGGGTTATTGAAGGAAATATTATCCTCACTTACGCAGCAAATTCAGATATAATTGCTAAGGGCTGCATTAAAATAGGCGGCAAAGGATGTTTCAACTGCTATATCAGAGCGAACGACAGGATTTCAATAAGCGGCGTTGTAAGAGGAAGCGAGATCCATTCAGAAAAGATGGTAGAGATAAACCAGGTAGGCTCGGAGATGGGTGTTCCAACCACTATATCAGTTCCTGAAAAAGGTATAATAAAAATCAAAAAAATATATAATGACAATATAATCAAAGTTGGCGCATATACCTACAGGTTTATTGAACCTCAAACAGATGTTTATGCAAGAATAGTAGATGGCAAGTTGATAATAAGCTAATAAACAGACATGGGGACGGTTCTTGTGNNCACAAGAACCGTCCCCATGTCTGTTGTAAAAAGCCTTTATTTCTTAATAAGCATATTAATAATCTTGTCCAATAATCCCGTATAGATTGATGCAATTGTTATCATGGTAATTATTATCGATAAAGAAAGTGAAGCATATGCTAAAGTCCCTTTGGTGTACACAAAAGTGACCATTCCTGATACAATTAGTATTGCAGATACAGCAAATAGTAAAACTGCCAATAACTCTGCTTTCCTATTCATCTTCATATTTATTTACCCTCCCTAACCATACTACCAGATTACCCTGCTAATCATTGAGCCGGTACACTAATACTAATTTGCGTCTAAGATATGAGATAGATAAGCGAGATAAAATTTCATAGCACAAGGCGGAAGGATGCGCAGATACTTTGTGTATCTAAGCTGACGACAACGAAGTGATATGGAATTTTAGCCGCTTAAATATCCATGGATTAGATGCAAATTAGTATAAGCTCATTAAAGGAATATCCCTATTAATACTATTATATCAATACTATGATCTAACTTCTATTGACATGTTGTACGAAAATAAAAGGCCATTTTTGTGCAAGTAGCACAAAAATGGCCTTTTATTTTTTACCTTCCTTCTATTCTGCTTTCATTTCTTCCCATTGATGCTTGCTTACCAATACCCTCCTAGGCTTGCTGCCTTCAAATCCTCCTACAATCCCTCGCGCTTCCATCTGGTCAATCAGCCTTGCAGCCCTTGCATAACCAACTTTAAACCTTCTTTGAATAATTGAGATAGACGCTTGGCCTGTCTCTACAACCATATCAATAACCTGAGGCAAGAGGACATCATTATCTCCGGGATTAGCCTCGACCATTTCACCCTCACTTTCAAGCTTCTCCAAAATATCCTTATTGTAGGATGCTTCTGCCTGACCTTTTATGAACTCAACTGTGGTTTCCACTTCCTTATCGGATACCAGTGCCCCCTGCAGCCTTATAGGCTTGGGTTCCCCGATAGGATAATAGAGCATATCACCTTTCCCGAGCAGTTTTTCTGCACCTGCCATATCAAGTATTGTCCTTGAATCAACCTGGGAAGACACGGCAAACGAGATTCTGGATGGAATATTAGCCTTAATTACACCGGTTATTACATCCACAGAAGGTCTTTGGGTTGCCACTACCAGATGCATACCTGCTGCACGGGCCATCTGAGCCAGCCTGCATATTGCATCTTCCACATCATTCGGAGCTATCATCATTAAGTCAGCCAACTCATCAATGATTACTACGACCTGAGGGAGTAAAGAGTCAATCCCCTCTTCCTTCAGAGCGGCATTATATCCTTTGATATCCCTTACTCCTTTATCAGCAAAGAGGTTATATCTGCTAACCATCTCTTGCACAGCCCAATTCAATGCTCCTGCCGCCTTTTTAGGATCGGTAACAACCGGAATCAGCAGGTGCGGTATACCGTTATATATCCCTAATTCCACTACCTTGGGATCTATCATGAGCAGCTTAACCTGGTCAGGTCTGGCTTTATAAAGTATACTGGTAATTAGCGTATTGATACAAACACTCTTACCTGAGCCTGTTGCTCCTGCAATAAGCAGGTGCGGCATCTTGGCTATATCACCGATTACTATTTTTCCAGCTATATCCTTGCCTATGGCAAAAGCCAGGTTTGACGGGTGATTCTTATACTCTCTGGATTCGACTACATCTCTAAGGTATACTGGCGCCAGTTCCTTATTAGGGATTTCAATTCCTACTGCAGCCTTTCCCGGTATAGGAGCTTCAATTCTTACTGCCGGAGCCGCAAGGTTTAATGCAAGGTCATCTGCAAGACCCACGATTTTGCTTACCTTCACACCTGCGCCCGGAGATAATTCGTATCTGGTAACAGTCGGTCCTCTGCTGACATTTATAACTTTCGCATTGACACCAAAGCTGGCGAGAGTCTGCTCAAGTTTAACAGCCGTATCCTGCAGTTCTTTCTTGGAACCAACCTTACCATTATCAGAAGTACTTTTTAAAATTTCTATAGGTGGATATTTATAATCCTCATCCAGCTTTCTTAGAGTATTATGATCCAAGTTTAATTCTTGGACTTCTTCGCCTTGGCTTTGCTCCGGCTTGATCTCCCTATCAGACTCTTTCCTGTTTTCAGGCTGCTCCTTCTCCCTGGCTGCCTTACCTTTATTTTTGTTATTAAGTTCTTTTTCGAAATCAATTACTTTTCTATCTGCATAATCATTAATTTCAAGAGTATTCAACATTCCCTCATTCTCTGATATAACCTTTTTGGTTTTTTTCAGTATATTCTCATCCTTAACCTCACCAACGGAACCCTTTGCTGGTTTTGACTTAGATATGATGCCTCTTATTGAAGCGCTAAAGCTTTTTATTCCGGAAGCTAGCGTACCTAATGTAAAATTAGTACCTATAATGAGTATTATAATAAATGCTGTGAGAAGTATAATAAATGCTCCTATATGTTCAAATACCTGTATCAGAGGTACCGTCAGTAATCCTCCTATAACCCCTCCACCATATAGTTCTTTCCCCTCATTATAGAAATTTGATACATTCTTCAAAAATTGGGTTTGAGGGTTATACATGTCCGATGAGAAAAATATGTATAAAAAACAGGATGACAATAGAAGAAGGATACTCATACACAGTATTTTTGTTCTATATGAACCCGGATTCTTCTTGGTAAGAATAATCCACGCAAGATAAAGCATTATTAAAGGAAATAGATAACCGGATGCCCCGAATACACCTTTCAATATACTGCTTGCAACCTCGCCAAACGGACCTGCTCCGGATGTAAATACCATACTAACTATTAGAAGTATGGCTGCAGATAAAATTAGTATTCCAAATATACTATTGTGTAAATGCTTATTGCTGCCACCAACCGGGTGGTTTGTCTTCTGTTTTATCACCGGCTTGACCTTTCTCTTGTCAACCTTCTTAATTTTCACAACATTAGCCTCCTGATACATTAAGGAATACAGAATATCGAATTCCCAAAACACTCACTTGCCATCACTTTTTTATTAACTATATCATAAATCAATGCTTTATTAAAGGAAAACAAACTAAGGTATTCACATTAAATTGCCGTAAAAAGTATAGGACCCTATTGTATAGACAAAATATATTATTATATAATTATATATTGTAGAGATTGAGGATAATTCAACAATATCTTCCAAGATAAAATAATGAGGGGATTTTAATATGAATTTTATAGAAACTATTAAACAAAGAGCAAAATCGGATAGAAAAAGAATCGTTTTACCTGAAGGCTCAGACCCTAGAGTTACAAAAGCTGCAAGGATGATACTTGATGAAGGCATTGCGGATATCATTCTGATTGGTAACAAAGATGAAATACTAAGGTCAGCAGCCGGCCTGGATATATCCGGCGCTGCATTTGTCGACCCGTCAGCATCTGAAAAGTTTAATGCTTATGCTGAGACGTTTGTTGAATTAAGAAAATCTAAAGGACTCACCCTCGAACAAGCAAAAGATTTATTAAGAGATCCTGTATTCTTTGGTACAATGATGGTTAAACAGAACGATGCCGATGGTCTGGTCTCCGGAGCTATTCACTCCACTGCAGATACTTTAAGACCTGCTCTTCAAATAATCAAAACAGCTCCGGGAGTAAAACTTGTTTCGTCGTTTTTCATCATGATTATGCCAGATAGCCAATATGGAGGAAACGGCCTATTGATGTTTGCTGACTGCGGTCTGAACGAAAATCCGAATCCGGAACAGCTGGCTGATATTGCTGTTTCCTCCGCATATACTCTAAACAATTTGCTTGGCATAACCCCAAGAGTGGCTATGCTTTCTTACTCTACATATGGAAGTGCCAAAAGCGAATTGACGGAAAAGGTGGTGAAGGCGCTGGAACTTGCCAGGCAAAAGGCACCTGATATATTAATTGAAGGTGAAATGCAGGTTGATGCTGCTCTTGTTACTAGTGTAGCAAAGTTAAAGGCACCAGGAAGCAAAATTGCCGGCAGCGCCAATATATTAATCTTCCCGGACTTAAATGCGGGAAATATTGGTTATAAGCTTACCGAAAGACTTGCTAAAGCCGAAGCATATGGTCCAATAACCCAGGGACTTGCAAAACCGGTAAATGACTTGTCAAGAGGCTGCAAAGCTGAAGATATAGTCGGAGTTGCTGCAATAACATCCGTCCAGGCACAATCTATAAAAACTTAAGGAGAGATTATTTGTGAATATACTTGTAATAAATTCAGGTAGTTCTTCGTTAAAGTACCAGTTAATAGATATGATTGATGAAAAAGTCCTCTCTCAAGGAATATGTGAAAGAATAGGACTGGAAGGTTCATGTGTGAAATGGAAAACACATAACAATGATGAATTAACAGTATTTCAAACTATACCGGACCATACTTCAGCCATCCAAATGGTAATTGAATCCCTTACTCATCCTGACCGCGGAGTTATCAGTTCAATGTCTGAAATCGCAGCTGTTGGCCACAGGGTAGTTCACGGTGGTGAACATTTTCAGAGTTCTGTATTAATTGATGAAGATGTTCTTCAAGCAATAAGATCATGTATAGAACTTGCGCCCCTTCACAACCCTCCTAACATTATAGGAATAGAGGCATGTCAGAAACTTCTTCCAAGCATCCCAATGGTGGCAGTATTTGATACGGCATTTCACCAAACTATGCCTCCATATTCCTACCTGTATGCTATTCCTTATGAAATGTATGAAAAATATGGTATAAGAAAATATGGTTTTCATGGAACTTCTCATAAATACGTAGCTCACCGGGCGTCAGAAATTATTGGAAAACCTATAGATGAGCTTAAAATAATTAGCTGCCATTTAGGGAATGGCGCGAGCATTTGCGCCATTGATGGGGGAAACTCAATCGATACTACAATGGGCTTTACTCCTTTGGAAGGTCTGGTAATGGGTACCAGAAGCGGAACTGTAGACCCTGCTATAATAACATTCCTAATGGAAAAAGAAAAAATGGATGCCCAGGAAATTGGAGATTTCTTAAATAAAAAGTCCGGCCTTTTAGGCATCTCCGGCATCAGCAGTGATTTTAGGGATATCGAAAAAGCAGTCTACCAACAAAATGAACGTGCTGAACTTGCACTCGAAATTTTCTGCTACAGGGTAAAAAAATATATAGGAGAATATATAGCCGCATTAAACGGGTTGGATGTTCTTATCTTTACTGCCGGTATAGGTGAGCATGACTGGCGTGTCCGTAAAACAAGCCTGGAAAACCTTGATTATGTGGGTATAAAAATAGATGATCAGAAAAATAAGGTTGCTGTAGAGAGAGGCCTCGAACATAAAGAAATCGAAATCACATCTGAGGGAACAAAAGTAAGGACTTTCGTAATTCATACAAATGAAGAGTTAATGATAGCTAAGGATACTTTACAGGTAATATCATCCGGTACTTCTCTAAAGGTTTGACATTCTATTTGCTAAGTGGTATTATGAACTAAATAGTAACTTATAAGTAAATATTTATGATAGAGGTGCACTTTTAAAAAGTACTCATTTTGAGAAGCTTGGGATTCGTTGAAATCTGAGGAAAGGTAAAAGTGCCGAAGGACTAAGTACCCAACTACTTATATTCTGGTTATGACGTTAAGAGCATCATAACTGTCATCGTATTACGGTGGAGCGCTATCTAGTGTAAATAAGGTTGCAACAAGGCTTGCATAAGGTCTTGTCTTGCTGTGACCCTAAATAGCTGGTCCATTAGGCCGGCTTTTTATATATTTTAACTGGCACACGAAGCTAATTACAGCATATTATATTTATAGATTGTGAAGGGAGATAGTATCATGAGACGAATCAATCTAGCAATTGTTGGTGCTACCGGTATGGTGGGGCGGACATTTCTAAAAGTCCTTGAAGAAAGAAACCTGCCTGTTGAAAATTATCATTTATTCTCCTCTGCAAGAAGTGCAGGAACAGCCTTATCTTTCATGGGTAAAGAATATAAAGTAATGGAACTGACCGAAAACTCTCTTGATGATGGCGTTATAGACATTGCTCTCTTCTCTGCAGGAGGAAGTACCAGTTTGAAATTTTCACCTATTGCTGCTTCAAAAGGATGTGTAGTTATTGATAATAGCAGCGCCTGGAGGATGGACCCGGAAGTTCCTCTTGTGGTTCCCGAAGTTAATCCTAAAGACATACTGAAACATAGAGGTATAATTGCCAACCCCAATTGCTCTACCATCCAGGCTGTTGTTGCACTAAAACCACTGCATGATAAATATACTATTAAGAGAATAGTTTATTCAACCTACCAAGCTGTATCCGGAGCTGGAATGCAGGGTAATCAGGATCTTGAAAATGGTTTGAAAGGTGAACCTCCAAAAAAATTTCCTCATCCAATTGCAGATAATGTTCTACCACACATTGATGTATTTGAAAAAAATGGTTATACTAAAGAAGAAATGAAAATGGTAAATGAAACTAAAAAAATACTTGGGGATCAAAATCTTAAAATAACAGCTACCACTGTAAGAGTTCCTGTATTCAACAGTCATAGTGAATCTATTAATGTGGAATTCGAGAAACCTTTTGACCTTGAAGAATTAAAAAATACTTTAGCCCAGGCACCTGGGATTATTGTCCAGGATGATACTGCAGCCAACCTTTACCCTATGCCGGTGAACGTTTCCGGTAAAGACGAGGTATACGTTGGCAGGGTACGAAGGGACGAAAGCCTTGATAGTGGCGTAAACCTTTGGGTAGTAGCCGATAACATTCGGAAAGGCGCTGCAACAAATGCAGTGCAAATTGCCCAGGAACTTATAAAAATGTGGGAAAGCGGTCAGCTTCCAAACAAATATTAAAGTGGGGTGTATATATGAAAAAGTTATTGTTTGCCGGATCAGGTGTTGCTATTGTTACACCTTTTACAGAAGATGGCATTAATTTTACGAAACTTGGAGAACTTATTGAGTTTCAGATAAAAGAAAAAACAGATGCAATAATAATTTGTGGTACTACAGGCGAATCATCTACTATGAGTGATGAAGAACATAAAGCTGCTGTAAAATATACTGTTGATAAAGTTGCAGGTAGAATACCGGTTATTGCTGGGACGGGAAGCAATGACACCAGGTATTGCATAGAGCTATCCAAATATGCCGAAGATACTGGTGCAGATGGACTCTTGCTGGTAACACCATACTATAATAAAACAACACAAAGAGGTTTAATTGAACACTATTCACTTGTAGCAAAGAATGTTAAAATTCCTATGATACTTTATAATGTTCCATCAAGAACAGGGCTAAATATACTTCCTGAAACACTAAAAACCTTATCTGAGGTGGAAAACATAGTTGCCATAAAAGAAGCAAGCGGAAATATAAGTCAAATTGCAGAAATGGCTGCGCTTTGTGGAGATGACATGTATATATATTCCGGTAACGATGACCAAGTGGTTCCTCTTCTCTCTCTCGGTGGAAAAGGGGTAATTTCGGTAATCGCCAACATAGCTCCCAGAGACACCCATGATATGGTAGTTAAGTATTTAGAAGGCGACGTTAAAGGTAGTATGGATTTACAGCTAAAGATGATGGATCTTGTAAAGTCGTTATTTATAGAAGTAAATCCTATACCTGTAAAAGAAGCACTCAATATGCTGGGCTTCGAAGTTGGTAAATGCAGATTACCTCTTACAGATATGTCTGAAAAAAATGCAGAAATCCTCAGGAATTCCTTGAGGAAGTATGGATTTGAGGTTTAACTTAAGACAAAAAATTGTCAGAAGCGAGTAATGCAAGGCGCGAAGGCGTCGAGGAACGGAGCATATATCTAAATATGTGAGTACCGAGACGGCTGAAGCAACACAGCAATACGAAGCTTATCACAATTTTGGGCAGAAAGGATGAAGCAAATGATAAATATTATAATCAGCGGCTGTAATGGTAAGATGGGTCAGGTAATATCCAGCCTGATAGAAAAAGAACCCGATATGTGTGTTGTGGCCGGCTTTGATAAAAGCGGTATTCAACAAAATACATACCCGGTATACGCAAGGCCTGGGGACTGTATAGAGAAAGGCGATGTTACCATTGATTTTTCACATCCTGATGCTTTGGAACCGCTGCTGGAATACTGCACTGTTAAAAAAGTACCTCTTGTTCTAGCTACAACCGGCCTGTCACAAATACATATGAATAAAATCACCAAGGTATCGAAAGTAATACCTGTTTTCCATTCGGCAAATATGTCATTAGGGATTAACCTGTTTATAGACCTGATTGAAAAAGCCGCGAAGGTCCTTCAAGATGCTTTTGATATTGAAATAATTGAAAAGCATCACAACCAGAAGATAGATGCTCCAAGCGGGACTGCTTTAATGCTTGCTGATACTATAAATTCAGTAGTGTATAATAATGGTGAATATGTTTACGAGAGAGCTTCCAAACGTAAAAGAAGGGCTAAAAATGAGATCGGTATACACTCCTTAAGGGGAGGTACCATTGTGGGTGAACATTCTGTGGTTTTTGCAGGAATTGATGAGATAATTGAGATTAATCATATAGCTATGTCCAGAAATATATTTGGCATGGGAGCAATAAAAGCTGCAAAATATATTATTGGAAAACAACCTGGGTTATATAATATGAAGACTTTAATTTCCAATAAGTGAGGTGAAAAGATTGATAGAGAATGTTGTAACGGGCTACACCGTGATTAGTGATGTTGCTCTAATAACTCTGGATAAGATACCAAATGATATCAGAACAGTATCTGAAATTTTTAGTTCAATTGCAAAGCATGAAATAAATGTTGATATGATTGCCCAATCACCATCATACAGTGGAGTAGTTAATATTTCATTTAGTATACCTTCAAAGGATCTGTCCAAAGCTATAGCCACCTTAGCCAAGTTTAAAAAAGACATTCCTCAATTAAGGTTAGATGTAGACTCAAATAACACTAAGGTATCCGTCTTTGGTGAAGGAATGAGAAATATCCCGGGGGTTGCAGCCAACTTGTTTACCATTCTTGCAAGTAATGATATTGACATAAAGCTTGTAACTACCTCCGAGATAGATATATCCTATTTGGTTTCGGGCAAAGATGAACAAAAAGCAATTGAAGCCATAACGAAAGAATTCAAGTTATAGTAAAGTCAGGGACGGTTCTTTNNAAAGAACCGTCCCTGACTTTACTATCATAACTGTTCTGTCACTGTTTCCTTCTTCTTTAAATCTTCTCCTTGCCTTGTCTCCTTTTTCACCGATATCTTTCTTCTAATTGTCTCGTTAAGCTTCTCCAGAACCTCAGGAATAAAGTCAAGCACTTTATCCAGTGAAGAATTGAAATTAACAGGCAATAGTCTTATGTTCTCTTTATTTACAACCAGGAATGCTATAGGGTAAATACTTACCCCAGCTCCGCTGCCTCCTCCGAAAGGCATTCTTGCAGTTCGGCCTTCCTTATTGTTATCTTGAGATTCCTCTTCATTCTCTTCAATATTACCTTTAAATTCACTTCCGCCGGCTGCAAAACCAAATGTAACCTTTGATATAGGAATAATCACAGTACCATCAGGAGATTGAACAGCATCTCCTACAATGGTGTTTACATCTACCATATCTTTTATGCTCTGCATTGCCGTAGTCATAAGACCTTGTATTGGATGCTCACTCATTATTATCTACCCCGTTTCCGATAAATTTTCTTTTCCGAGCTCGCCTTGAGAATTTTGAATCTTATGTTTCTCAGCTTTAAATATCTTTTCTATGAATCTAAATACATAAATAATATAAACAGTTTTAATGGTAAATATACAGTCCATGTTAACTGCAAAAATTTTTTTCTTGAAATCAGGGTAAACAGAAAAATCTAAATCTTTTAAAAAACCGTAGTACTCCCTTTGCATTCTTAGATTTCCTAATACCAACCAGACCAGTCCAGCCAGTAGTCCGGTTACTGCAGCATCTCCGGTCCCTATTCGTGTCGAAACCTCAAACTTACCCGCCTCAAAGCCCTTGCTTAGCTTGCTGTTAATATTCTTAAGTAACTCATTATATGATGCTATTGCATCTAAAGAACTAAAAATTATGTCAACACCTTTCTCAACCTTCCTTAAAATGTACTCCTTGTATTCCTCGTCTGATTCAATTTCAGGTTCTTTTAATTTAATGCTTTTCCTATAAATCTTAACCTTCCTCAATAAATAAACTGTTGCCTCCAGTCTCTGCAAAATCTGGCTTCTATGAAATCCGATTTGGATGGTTATTTTACTGAGAATGAGTAATAGTATTAATACAAACAGGATAATAATTAACAAAACCCAATAAACCATCAACCTTCCTGCTTTCTAAATTAAATCATAAGATTAATAAGATGTTAATGATTAGAACCATTATTTCTCAATATTTTATCCAGTATGACACAATTAAATACATATTTAGAGAATAAGGATTTAGTAGTACTTTTCATGCTAAAGAATGGAAAGTTGCGGTAAAGTAGAATTGAGCCCTAAATTGGGCTCTTTTTTTCTTCTTAATTTTCAGTTTTAATAAATGAATCTTCTTCTATATTTAAAAAATTATCTACCTGCGGTAAATCGGATAATGACCTGTAACCAAACGCCCTTAAGAATTCTTCAGTTGTTTCATACAATATCGGCCTTCCCGGTGCATCCATCCTACCAGACTCTTTAATCAGATTACGTTCTATAAGTGAATTTATAGAACTATCCGAGTTTACCCCTCTAATCCTTTCCACCCCGGCTTTAGTAATAGGCTGGTTGTATGCAATTATTGCAAGAGACTCAAGAGCTGCCTGTGATATGCCTTGTTTTTGTCTAGGCTCAAACAGCCTTTTTACATAATCAAAATACTCTGTCTTTGAACACAACTGGTATCCGCCATCAATCTCACGAATTTGTATGCCCCTGTTTTGTTCAATATAATTATCCATCATCCGGCTAATTAGTAACCCTAGCGTCTTCTTGTCAACACCAATAACCTCTGCAAGAGTTTCAAGCGAAACCGGATCACCTGATGCAAATAACATTGCTTCTATAATTGCTTCAATTTTACTGATTTCCATATAAGCCTCTCCTACATTTTCTTATCTAATTTTCTTACTATAATGTCTCCAAATGACTTTTTCTGTTCCATGGTTATCCTTCTTATCTTTGCTAATTCCAGTAAGGCCATAAATGCCGTTGCAATCTCTAATCTGGTACTTTTCCCGTGAGAGAAAAGTTCGGAAAACTTAAATTTCGCTTTTGAAAAAAGTTCTTTTAAAATTTCCCTTATCTTGCTTCTTATAGTTACCTTTTCTCTTATCACCAGTTCTTCCAAAGTTGTCTTGTTTGGGTTGATTTTACGGATATTTCTCTCGCAAATATTTCTGTACAAGGTTGGAATTAACTCTGGTGAATAAGTTTTATTTACTATCTTTACAGGTAAGATTTTAAATACTTCATGAGGCTTATAAAATATATGAGAATAAAAAGACTCTCTCTCTTTCATATCCTTTGTGAGTTTCTTATACCTCTTGTACTCGATTAGACGGCTTACCAGATCATCCTTTAAGTCTTCCTGTCCTTCATCGGTTTTATTAGCCTCCGGCAAAAGCATTCTTGACTTGATTAAAAGCAAAGTGGATGCCATGACTAAAAATTCACTGGTTACCTCCAGATCAAGTTCTTTCATTTTACTCAAATAGTCCATATATTGGTCGGTAATCTCAGTAATTTGGATATCATAAATATCCATCTTGTTTTTTTCAATCAGATGAAATAGTAAATCCAGCGGTCCTTCAAAGTTCTGTATTTTTATTGTATAGGTGGATGTAGTCTGCTCCATATAACCTCCGCATCCTTATATCTTCATTGCGTTTCTAACCTCTTCCATAGTAGCTGCTGCCACTTCCCTTGATTTAGCTGCACCGTCCCGTAAAATATCATCTACAATATCAGGGGTTTTAAGCAGCTCTTCCCGTCTTTCCAGCATTGGCTGCATGTACAGAGCCAACTTTTCAGCTAAACCTTTCTTACACTGGACACATCCAATTTTGCCTGCCTTACAGCTTGCTTCAATCTCTTCTATTTCATCCAGGTTAAATATCTTTTTGTAAGCATAAACAGAACAAATATCCGGATGGCCAGGATCATCCTTTTTTATTCTCTCAGGATCGGTTATCATACTACCTACCTTCTTCTTCACCTCATCAAGCTGCTCAGATAGCAGAATGGTATTCTGATAACTCTTACTCATCTTTCTACCATCAATTCCGGGTAAAACTTTTGCCTCAGTCAACAAAGGCTGCGGTTCGGTAAACACTTCTCCGTATAGGAAATTGAACCTTCTTGCAATTTCTCTAGTAAGCTCAAGATGAGGAATCTGATCCTCACCAACTGGGACTGCATTAGCCTTATACATTAAAATATCTGCCGCCTGCAGGCATGGATAGCCTAAAAATCCATAAGTTGCAATATTCTTCTCTTTTAACTGCTTTAACTGATCCTTATATGTCGGACACCTTAAAAGCCATGATACCGGGGTGAACATAGAAAAAAGCAGGTGTAGTTCGGCATGCTCTTTAATATCCGACTGTCTGAACATCACACATTTATTGGGATCAAGTCCTGCTGATAACCAATCTATTACAATCTTCCGAGAATTCTCTTTCATGGCACTTGTATCTTCATATCCGGTAGTAAGTGCATGCCAGTCAGCTATAAAATAAAAGCATTCATAATCTTCCTGCAGTCTTACCCAGTTTTTCAAAGCCCCGAAATAATTACCCAGATGCAAATCTCCTGTGGGTCTCATTCCACTCAATATCCTTTGTTTTTTCATACCCTCAAACTCCTTCCATTTATATAAATTAAGGGGACGTTCCTTGAGCGAAGCGAATGGTCGCGTCCCCTTTCCTCTATTCACTTTACAGCCATACTTATCAGTTCAATAATTCCAGAAATAGATCCTCCAACAATATTTCTGACAGGAGCTATAAAAATATCAATAAAATCTTTTGAAATCAAAATAATTACCAGGAATATAGTTAGCATTAGATTCTGATACTGAAAAAGTTTAAACTGCCCTTTAGGTGAAATAATCTTGCCCCAAACCATAAATCCATCAAAGGGAAACATAGGAATCAGGCTGATTATAGCCAGATTGAAGCTGTATAGGTAAATCTTGCTAAAAAACTGGCTCAGGTAATCTAATATGTAAATTGGAAGATTCAAGTTGCCTGATATACTCAGAACTTTCACAAGAACTGCTGCTGCAACAGCCAACATAACACTAGCAATCGGGCCTGATAACCCCACTAATACTACACCTTTTTTCTTATCCTTATAATGTTTTGGGCTTATCTCTACCGGCCTTCCCCATCCAAAGCTTGTCGCCATAAAGAATAGTATTCCAACTATATCTGTATGAGAAACAGGATTTAGTGTCAATCTCCGGTTAAACTTGGGCAGCTTGTCGCCCAACCTCCATGAGGTAAAGGCATGAGCATATTCATGAACAGTTACAACCACAACTGCGGCAAGAAACCAAATTCCAAAGCTTCCAAGTACTTTTAGAGCTTCTAAAAGTATGATCATTTCCACCCTCCCAATAAGTTTGCTTACAGAAGTATATCATATAACATTGTTCATGAAAACAAGGAGGTTAAATCATTCTTTAAATAATATTTTCAAATAATCTCTTCTTCCATGAAGTATTCTTTGGATTGAAACAGTTTCATTATCGTAAATATAAAAAATTATATAATCTTCCGAAATCAGATATCTGTAATTTGTTTTAATTTCTATTTTTGCAGCTAAAGATATTCCTTTTTCAGAAAACCGGGAGAGACTTTCTATGTTTTCAATTATTTTACTTACAATTTTTGTTCCAGACTCTTCACTATTTTGAGATGTATATTCTTTTATATACTTTAAATCGCCAAAAGCGGCAGGATTTATTCTTATTTTGGCTTTCATAAGTTATACTCCCAAGCTTTTCTTAACTTCATCTAAAGTCATCCATTCATCTCCACTTTTCACAGTAGATTCGGCTTCAGCAAGTTTAATCAATAATTTGATCATTGCCTGTTGTTTTTGATATTCTTCGATATCAACTATTACATACTTACCTCTTCCATTTTTAGTAAGTATTACCGGTTCTCCATTTTCACAATCGCTTAATACTTCATTATAGTTTCTTAAATCAGATATAGGCTTTATATTTAGCATACGAACTCATCCCTTCTTAATATTCTATGATATAATTATATGCAAATTTTACGAAAAATACAACAGCGTTTATGTCAAGAAAGAGGGACGCAGGGGCAGGGACAGGGGAGGGACAGGGGGACAGGTTTATTGTCCCAATTATAGAGGTAATTAAGCTATGCAAAAACAAGCACGAAAATTGAGTAAAAATAACAGGAATATCAAAGAGTGTCAATGCTAGAATCAAGGGACAATAAACCTGTCCCCGTGCTATTCAACCCTACGGCGAATTCATGAAGCAAAATAATTCCATAAATGGGGTTTAAGGGGCGATTAGCCCCTTTTAAAATGCATTTCTGGGGACATTCCTTAACGTAAAAGGAATACTGCTTGTTCAGAAA
>DHFP01000237.1 GCA_002402315.1 Clostridiales bacterium UBA4821 | reverse complement strand
CGCCGTTCTCACCCATCGCCACCGCCAGGTCGACAGCCTGCAGCACCTGCTCTGCGGTGATACTGCCGATGATGAAATTGCCTTATCCATTGATTCCGGCCGCTCGGTGCTGGTCCTGATGCAGACGGCGGGAAATTTGAAATAGGCAGCTACCCTGCCAATAGGATCCCTATCAAATTCTTGCTTTTCTTTAAGATATTCTATATATCTCTGCTAGCTTCTGATTTTTGCAATTATCGGTATGCCCCCAAATGTTTTTCTAATGTACATCCTTGTTCCTCGCTTTCAGTCTGTTATGCAGAATTGGTTTTATATAAGAAACCACATATCCCAATTCTGATTTTGCAATAAACAAATTGCCAACAAAAAACATCAAGCTTACAATTACGGTACCCACTACTGCATAAACAACGAACATAAAGTAGTTGCCAATTTCAAGTGGAATATTTGAAGACAAAAATATTATACATGCTGCTACTATACTATTTACTGTCCATCGTCTATATGTGATCTTAACATCTCTATTTAATAAATATTTATTAGTATATTGAGTATAAGCAATTACCCTATATAAAGATGCAATTACGGTAGCAAGAACCACTCCAATAATACCTGCGAATTTAACAAACAGTACTGACAATAAGCAGTTTATTATTATTTCTATTATTGCAGGCTTCATTGTTTGCTTGAAATGTCCCGCATAGTGGATCACCTTTGTTGATAATGATCGCATCTCATTCAATAATTCTGAAGCAGTAAAAAAAATAGGCAAGCCATAAATGATATATTCAATGTCCGTTACACCAGCAGTATACAACATTAAAAATGGTTTTGTTAAAATACATGCAACAGTAAAGAGTGAAAAAGTTATGATAGTATACATCACCTCAAAACTAGCATACATTTCTGTAAAGCGCTCTTTATTGTCAGCATATAATTGACCAAAGCTGGCATTAACACCATTTTGTAACGCGCTTGGTATCATCTTAACGCCCTGATATATGATCTTATAAACAGCGTATACGCTGACTACCTTAAGGTTAGTCATAACTGTCAGTATCAAAATATCAATATTAGCCGAAATCATAAATACCGCGTTATGAACAAATGAATACTTTCGGTCGGATATCGACCCGAAGTCAGGTTCTGCATTTTTATTCAGGTGTTTATATTGCTTGTGCATATATCTCTGGAAAAGCAATATTTTTAGCATGCTTATGAATGCGAAAGATAATTGTATTGCAATAATATCAAAATGCAAAAAGATCAATAATATTTTACATGTGCTGGTGGCTATACTTATTGTCATATTTATATTTGTAATAACGTATGACTTGGCTTCAGCCTGTAGAAGGATTCTGTTTTTTGCCTGCAGAAAATAGTCTAAAACTGTAACCGAGCCCTGTAACAAAAAAAGTACCACTATAGTACAGTAGTTTATTGAAGATTCAACAATTAACGGATAGATTAGAGCGACGCTTAGTACACATGCCAAAACATATATGCCAACTCTTCGATAGCTTCTCGCTGTTGCAGCAAGGATAGAATCCACTTTATTCTGTTCATGATTTGCTAACGGTGCATAAAGAGCTTGAATCGATGCTAGGCCCAGTCCCGCTTCTAGCAAATTAATATATACAAAAACATTTGTAATTGACGATAGCAAACCATTAACTTCGGAACCAAAGGAAGTGATGAACAATCGCGGAAGAACCAAACCAAATAAGACAACTATAGTTTGACTACCAATAGATGTAATAATATTCCGAATGGATCTGCTTCTTCTCACTCGATTCGCTCCAGATTCCTTAGATCATCTACACAATGATAGATTTTTTTATATTCGCAAACACATTTCTCCATCGAGAATTCAGAGAATATTTTTTTGTCTACTTGTCTTTCAGTACCTCTTTCTTGATTGAGCGCATATCTAAATATTTTTTCCGCCCAACTATGTGCGCCATTGTCAAGCGAGAACCTCTCAACCGCCCCCGGAATTACATCAACTTCAGTTGTAATACAATCGGATACGAAACATTTAAGTCCTGCGGCTTGGGCTTCTATTAATACATTGCCAAATCCCTCGTAAAGTGATGGAAAAATAAAAATATCCATAGCTTGCATATATTCATTAACATTGTTAACGATTCCCGTGAAAATTATTTTACCATCTATTGCCATTTTGGCAGCTTGTTTTTTTATACTCTCTTTATATTCTACATCACCATCCCCGATAAGGATAAGTCTGCAATCAATTCCCATATCACTTAATTCTTTAAAAACAGCTAAAATAAAGCTATGGTTTTTTACAGGCAGAAATGCCCCCACATGCCCTAATACAAAAGTATTGGATTGTGCCAATTCATCCCTAATTTTGTTTCGAATGCTTTTATTAAAATAAAACTTATCTAATGCAACTGGATTTCTAAATAAATTGTACTCACCAGAATAATATCGCTTTGGTGAAAACATAAATTTTGCAGCCAGGCGAGAGCAAGCTAAAAAGTCTGTTGCCAGTTTATCGGCAATCAAGAGATTCTTTCTATGGGCAAATTTCAACCGCCATTTGTTTGTATTATAATTTGAACTTCGAGAATGTAATATTATTTGCGGAATTCTAAATAACTTTGCAAGGATAATCGGTGTGATGGAATATAACGTACAACAGGAGCAGTGTATTGCATCATATTTTCCCCTACTATCTTTAAAAAATTTTATATAGTCCAAGTAATGCTTCATAGGGTTTTTCTTGCGTCTTGTAATTTTGAAAACTTTGCCTCCCAATGCTTCTATTTCATCCTCAAATGCAATATCTTCTCCGCAAATCAAAAAATCAAATTCAATATCTTTAACAATGTTTCTATATACGTTCATTGTAACAACTTCAATTCCGCCCTCATTATTTGACATACCATATTGCAAAACTTTCATTATTTAACGACCTTTTGCTTTCTTAATGTGTTATTTAATATAATTATTACAAAAACCGGGAGAAGAATCATATATAGTTCTTTTCTTATAGATAAATACATTGATCCTCTGGCAGTTGTAATAAACGCGAATAAGGCAATAGCCGAAAAAGTATCTCTCAAAATTAATAATTTGCCTTTAATAAAATCGTTGCTTAGAAACTTGAAAAACACCAACCCGACAATGAGCATAAATGGTATTCCCCACCAGCCAAAATTATAATATGCTTCACCATGCATTGAAAAACCTGGTCCATAGCTCATATTAGCAGCACTTTGTAGCCAACCAGCTAACTGTGCATCTTGAGTAAAAGAATGCCCGCCCATGAACAGCGATGGTATACATGCGAGTATTGATGCCAAATATGATTCTCCCAATTTTAGCGGATACGCACTTGGCACTAATTCTAATACTCTCAACCACACCTGCATTGAACTACCAAGTTCTCCTATTATTTCCACAATCTTGTTACCATTATCCATAAGTGTGAGCACATTCCAAAAGCTTTCAATGGACTTGCCCGACGTTCCTCGATACTCTTGAATGATAGGAAGAATAGTAAAAAATAGGAACAATCCCACTAATGTAATAAACATTTTTCTTTTATTTAATTTATTAATTGTAGCATTCCATAAAAAAATATAACTTAGTAACATTGCCACAGCAGTACTTCTCGCTCCGATTATCAGCACTCCACCAATAGATATCACTAAAAGCGATGTTATAGCGCGTCTCGCAATTTTGCTTTGCTTATATGACCAAAGCAATAAATAAAGCGACGGAACATACCACATACTTAAGGACGTTATTATATTTGAGGCAGATGAATAATCACCCACGTCATAAATTGCATTATACCCTTGAATGATTGATTTAGTAACATTACCAATTAGATCTGAAAAATATACCGGAGCGGATATTAGAAATAAAATCCAAGCAACTATTTTAACAGCTAGTAACAATGTCTTGCCCGGGTTCGCTAATTCACCAAAATGTTTAGTATTCTTAACAATCTTTTTTATAGCCAGCAATGCTCCAAAGAGAAAGAAGCATGTTGATATGCAGAAAAAGAGACAGTATTTTATGATGTCATCTGGTGGAAAGAGCCTTAAAACCAAGAACTTTTCATATTCGATTCCAACTGAAAATAACATCAACTGGCCATAAGAAAAGATGAAATAGCATAAATAAAACATGCTATATTGATTAATATGGGTATTTATTAGTTTTTTAAATACATACAAACCCCATATTAAAAGCAAGTTTCCTATCCAGCCAAACCATCTTAGCCGAACATCGTATGATATATTTATAGATGACAATAATATCAAACACACAATTGCAATTAATAGAGACATTAGCAAAGTTAAAACAAGGTAGTTTTGAAATGTTTTTTCTTTTTTTAGACTAATCCTAATGCGCATGTTTATTCTCACTACTGCTTATATTTCGTAAAATTCGTATAACAGATTTAAACTATCTTGTACTAGATACCCATTTTTAGATAATTGATTTAATATGTCGTGTTTCGATACTGAGTTTTTTAATTCCGCTCCGTTTACCAGTTCGGAAATCCAAATGTCAATATCTGCATCCAACGAGACTTTTTTAATTAATCCCAAATCGAAGTCAACTTCATCAGTAATGTTTTCTGAAATAACTGCACAAACATTACTCGCTTGTGATTCCACTAATGTGACAGGTAACCCTTCATACAACGATGGCATTAGTATGACATCAAAAACCTTCATTAGAAGGGGTACATCATCTCTAACTCCCAGAAATAATACTTTTTCACCGAGATGACGTTTTTCAGCTTCAAGCTTGATATCATCAAATAGCAAACCACCACCTGCAAACACCATTTTGAATTGCATACCTCTTTTTTGCATTTCTGCAACTATATCCAACATAAAAATATGATTTTTTGCTTCACGAAAACTGGCCACGCTCCCAATAATTACTTCTGGATCCCCTATCCCTATTTGTCTCCTGCATTTATCCACCAATTCTTCTTCAACCTTGACAAACTTGTCGTAATCTATCGCGTTGCGAATAACTTCCCCTTTTATATTAAAATAGTCTCCATAAAGAAAATATCCGGCATCCTTCCCACACGCCAATAAATGTGTTGCGTTTAGTATTATCAACTGCCTCATTATGGATTGATATAAGTTGCGAATCCTATCAATATGGCATGAATCCGCAGTACTATGTGCGTGACAAATACGAATTGGAATTCCAATTAGTTTTGCACATACTAGTACAATTCCAGAATGGAATTGTGTATGTATGTGTATCGCCTTATAAGGCCCATTTTCCTTAACAATCTTTTTAAGGCGCCAATAGTATTCAATCACTCCAAGTTTATTTGACCTATCGAGATTTAGAATGCGTCCTCCCCTTTTGATAATTTCATCATCAAACGACCCGTCTGACTCCTCATAAACCAGAAAATCAAACTGAACCTTAGATACATCTATCTCTCTGTAAAGATTCATAATCATTGTCTCTGCGCCGCCTCTACTGAGGCAACCAGAAACTTGTAATATTCGCAATGGTTTTTCAATCATTTCATTGTCCTTTTGTATTTCTCTTTCGTTAATTTCTTTTCGTTAACATGCTTAATATATAAATATAATAAACAACCAAATGGTATGGTGAAAAACGTCATATGCTTTTTAGGTGACTCTCTTAAAAAGTGTCGATTCTTCGAAATAATGCTACTTGAAACATAGTGTATGCACGCTCTGACCCGCCTTTGAAGGCTTAAAGAATACACCATTTCTGCTTTTCTTGCTTCCGCAAATCCCTTAGGACTTACCATATACTGTTTAACAATTGTATTAGATGAGCCATCCGTTTGGTATTCAACATTGCACAAAATCTCATTCATAACAAGCAACGGATGCTTCTGGTCAATCAAAAGGTATTTATACCCGAGAGGAACTAGCTTTTCCCCTGGAAATTCAGGGTATTCCGGTACACTTTTTATTATTTCCGTTCGATAAACCAACTTTTTATCTCCACCTATTTTGCGGACTTCTTTTATCTCATCTAATGTTAATTTATCTACTGTTTCCGGCAAAAAATCACCAATCAAGTTCCCGCCAAAGTCAGCATTAAGTCCAACTATTCCTGCGGCATCATTACATCTGTTATCTGTCCAAAAACTGATAATCTTTATTATTGCTTCATCTGCCATTTTGTCATCAGAATCAATACATACATTTAGTTCAGTATCAATCATTCTATAGGCAGCATTATGTGCTGTATGCATACCACTATTTTCTTTGTACTTGTAAACAATTTCAAATCCATTACCTGCCTCCTGCCAACTTTTAACTAAATCTTTTGTGTTATCTGTTGACCCGTCGTCAATGATTAACCAGACAAAGTCTTTACAGCTTTGCTTGCATAAGCTCTCATATGTTCTAGGTAAAGTATGAGCCCGGTTGTAAGCGGGAGTAAATACGGTCAAGGTTGGTCTATTCGGTTCAGTATACATTTAGGTAAAATTCCTCCAGCCCCTTGGCATTTTCCTTCACATCATATCCCGCATTTAATATTTCACTATTGGTGTTTCTTCTTTCGTAACCCTCTGAGTACTGTAACACGCGATCTGCCCAATACGAATCCGGCTGTTGCAATGAAACCATCTCAACTAAATCTGTCAATATTACCTCTTCAGTTATTGTATCCGAAGAGATTATTCTGAGTCCTGCGGTTTGTGCTTCAATCAATGTTACTGGCAATCCTTCATATAATGATGGGAAAAGAAACACATCTATTGCCTGCAATAGCGCTGGAATGTCCGAGCGTATTCCAGTAAAAATCACACTGTCTGATAACCCTAAATCAACAACTTTTCGTTCTATTGATTGACGTAGTTCTCCATCTCCAATCAAAATTAAAACTGTTTTGTCATTCTTGTCGTGTACTTCTTCAAAAATATTGATTAAAAACTCGTGATTCTTTTCAGTTTGAAATCTACCAACGTGTCCGATTGCGAATCGTTGGTCTATCCCTAATTCGCTCCTCATACGAGTCCGGACTAGTTCATTGTAAGTAAATTTGTTTACCTCTATAGAATTCTTTAATACTGATACCCTGTTCATATTTTTGCTTCCGAACAACCACTTTCCTGCGGATTCAGAGCAAGAAAATAAATGATCTGCCAAATTACCCTTAAGTGGTTTTTGAAGAATATCTTTAACAAACGCATCCAATCCGAACCCGGATGAGGTACTGTGGCTATGAGCAATAGTCGTAAGTTTATACTTTTTGGCAATGTTTAAATAAATAGACGCAGTACTTCTTACGTGTCCATGTATTACTCGATATTCTTTATGTTTATGGAAAAAATCGTTCCATACTTTTATATAATTAAAAACAGTTTTTGTGGAATAGCGGGGAACATAGAATATTCTACCGCCCAGATTTATTATCTCCTCGTCATAATAGCCTTTTTCTTGTGAATGCAAAATGAAATCGAATTGTATCTTTGAGCGGTCAATGTTTCGATACAAATTCATAATCATTGTTTCAGCACCACCTCGGTTTAAAATCCCAAGTACATGCAATATTCTAATAGGTTCTGCCATTTCATCATCCTCTTAACTTGCTCATTACAGCTCTAATGGAAAAATATAATTTCCTTATAACCTTATCGTACTGACCAAGTTTCCGTTCTTTAAACAACAAATCATCAAAATTTATGATTTGTTCTCTATTATTTATAATAAAACCCTCTAATATATTAAAATCTTTTTCGCTCATAGTATTCGGGTGGTAACAAAATGTTAATAATTTGAGGGGCAATTTTCGAACGTGGCCCGATTGCTGCGGAATAAAATAAAAATCATCTAATTTATAAATGTCATTAGCTATTGTATCGCTAATGATTCTAATGTCGCTCTCACGTTTTAAAGCTTCTAATGTATTCATATCAAAAGTATGAGCGGGGGCAAAAAATATTTGGGATTGAATTTGATGCTCTTGAAACACCCTCATACCACATCGTATTTTTTCTCTCTGCTCATCTAGTGATAGCCCGGCAAATTCAGATCGAAAATTAACGGGGTTAATGCCTCCACTGTTGGATGAATATACATGTGTGTATCCATGTAGGGCGATTGTCCATCCTTTTGAATGCCAAACATCGACTTTTTTCCAAAAATCAAAATCTCTCTGATATTTACTCACCAAAGTTGCGTCTTTATTGGCAGGAATAATTCCCACAATCGGCTTTATATCATATCTATGTAATAAAACTGCAAGCCTACCCCACTTCTCAACATCCATGTATTCAGAAGCATCATCTAACCGAATTAAATACATATTCTACCCTTTACTTTCATAGCAAAAATAGCTAACCATCCTATCAAACTCTTCCCTATAATAACGTTATAATACTTGTGTTCATGCCCACCAAATTCTATTTTGAATTTATCTACCCCATTGGGGTTGGTCATATTGCTTATCCCTCCCCAATCCAAAGTTTGGTATTCATGGTTTTGCAAGTATTGAATATCATTCCAGTGTAAGTACTTGTTCGCTCTTCCTACCAAATTACGATCCAAGCCTTCTGTTCTAAAGTTTGAAACGGAATAAAGTAGTCTAGCATCTTGGCCATCACAAACATAGATATGTTGTGCGTAGTCTTCATCTCCTTTAAAAGCCTTTGTCAATAACACATTGCCTTTCGCGATGTATTCTTTCATTATGTATTCATTGTATGTGTTTTGAATGCCCTTTATTTTCGTAAAATCGACATACTCTCGTTTAAAGGCGCTTAATATTGCTGGGTTTTTTATTAAGTCACCTGCTTTAAATATTAGACATTCCACGTTTTCTTTTTTTGCTCTATTAATTTCATATTGGTAATTTTTGCTAAATTTTTTAAATATTGCTTCTGACGGAAATGCAAGATCCGTCATTAATGTATATTGGATGCTGGAAATAGCATTAATAAAACAATTTTCTTGTATTCCATGGAAGAAAATGAAATCTGTTTTGTTATGATTTATAGCCTCGCGTGTATCTCTGCAGAACCAAATAGCGTTTATCCTTAGCCCATGCTTTTTATATATAGCGTTGATCATCACAGATTATCCTGATACCACTCAATCGCCAACTCAATTCCCCTGGCGAAGTCATATTCCGGATCATAACCTAAAAAATTCCTTGCTTTCGATATATCTGCGTTGGAGTGCTTTATATCCCCGGGTCGCTCTGGTACGAATTCGGGTTCTATGTTTTTACCCAGCAGCCCGCACAGCATATTATAGATATCGATTAAATACTCTCTTCCCCCATAAGCAATATTGAAAACTTCTCCATCAGCTTCGTGTGGAGCTAGAGATGCTTTCAAGTTTGCCTCTATGACATTTTCTATGTAGGTAAAATCCCGAGACTGTTTGCCATCTCCGTTTATGGTCGGCACTTCGTTGTTTAGTAGAGTTTTTATGAATTTGGGCAGAACGGCGGCATAAGCACCATTAGGGTCTTGCCGTTTACCAAAAACATTGAAGTATCGTAGCCCGATGGTTTCGAGACCATATAGCTCATAATAAAGCCGTCCATATTCTTCATTTACTCGCTTGGTTAAGGCGTAAGGTGATAATAGTTTGCCTTCTTGCCCTTCTTTTTTCGGAAGAGTTGGATGGTCTCCGTACACTGAGGACGATGAAGCATAGACAAACCTCTTCACCTGGTTTTGCCTAGCCGCCTCTAGCATATTTAGAGTGCCTTTTATATTGATCTCTTCATACATTAACGGCAGTTCGATACTTCTGGGCACCGAACCCCAGGCGGCTTGATGCAATACGTAGTCCACGTTTTCACATGCGTGCATGCAAGTATGGAGGTTTCGGATATCCCCTTCTATCAAACTAAACTTAGAATGGTCCAGAATATCTGCAATGTTTTCATGTTTCCCGGTTGAAAAATCATCCAGGCATCTGACTACATATCCCATCTCCAATATTGCTTCACAAAGGTTAGAACCAATGAAACCGGCCCCACCAGTGACTAAGAATGTGTTTTTGGGATCAAAAACCAATTGTTTATACCCCATTGCTTACAGCCTCCAATAGTTGTAGCCTAATTCCTCTGCTTCTTGCTTATTAAGTATTCCCTTGATGTCCACAAGGACCTTATGCTGATTTGATACCGGTTTAAACATTTTTTCAATGGTGGTTTTGCTCATATCCGAAAACTCTGAATGGGCTACTGCGATCACGAGAGCATCCAGTTCTCTGAGTTCGTCCATATTAACAAATCGTATTCCATATTCATGATGGGCTTCGGATGCATCGGCTACCGGGTCAGCTATCAGGGGTTTTATCCCATATTCACCCAATTCATTTACTATATCGATAACTCGGGTATTGCGGGTATCCGGGCAGTCTTCTTTGAAAGTGAAACCAAGGATGCCTACCCTGGCATTTTTTATGGGAATATCGGCTTTAGAAAGGTTTTTAATAATATTTTCTGTCACATACTTACCCATGTCGTCATTGATTCGTCTGCCCGAGAGAATGACTTGGGAATGATAACCTATCTGTTCCGCTTTATAGGTCAGATAATATGGATCTACCCCAATGCAATGTCCCCCAACTAATCCGGGAACAAATTTTAAGAAGTTCCACTTCGTTCCGGCTGCCTCTAACACCGAGCGAGTATCTATCCCCATTCTGTTAAAAATTATCGCCAGTTCATTCATAAAGGCTATATTGATGTCCCGTTGGCAATTTTCAATGACTTTGGCGGCCTCGGCAACCTTGATGCTCTCTGTCCGGTGAATCCCAGCTTCTACAACTAATTCATAAACACGAGCTATGGTATCGAGGCTTTCGTCGTCCATTCCGGAAACTACTTTAATAATGTTTTCCAGACGATGCTTTTGATCACCGGGATTAATCCGTTCCGGGGAATAGCCTACTTTAAAATCAATACCGCACTTTAGACCGGATTCTAGTTCCAAAATGGGAACACAAATATCTTCAGTCACTCCTGGATATACAGTAGATTCGTATACTATAATAGAGCCCTTTGTGAGATTACGGCCAACAATATGACTTGCGGATTCCACAGGAAAGAGATCCGGGGTTTTATCTGCTTTAATCGGCGTGGGCACAGCGACAATATGAAATTTGGCTTCTCTAAGCCGTTTTTCATCACTTGTGAAATCGACTGTGCAATTTCTAATTTCCGCGTCTCCAACTTCTTTAGTTAGATCAACGCCTTTTCTATATAAATTTATCTTCTGGTCATTTATATCAAAACCTATAACTTTAGCTTTTTTGGCGAAGGCCACTGCGATTGGCAGCCCCACATAACCGAGACCTATAAGAGATATTTTTTCTTCTCCGGCTGCTATCTTTTCGTACAGCGACATACTTTACTCCTTCTGTTTAATTAATTCCCATTACTTTCATAATGTCACTATTTACGCTTCTTACATCGTACTTCCTCTGTGCTATTTGCAGACTCTTTTTCCCCATAACAACTCCAATATGGGGATTTTCGACCAGATACAGCATCTTCTCAGTCAACTTCTGAATATCCTTAACCGGCACTAAATATCCGTTCACCCCGTCTGTAACGGTTTCCTTACACCCCGGCGCATTGCTAGTTATTATGGGCCGACCCATTGCCATTGCTTCCAGTACCGTTTTGGGAGTTCCTTCATGGTATGATGGTAATACATATGTGCTGCATTGTGCTATGAATGGCCTCACATCGCTCTGTTCGCCGAAATATTTTACGATGTCATTGTCGATGAACGGCTGCAGTTCTTCCGGTTGTAATGCCGAAGGATTACTGTCATAAGGACCAACCAGCAAACAACACACCTCGGGATACTTTGACTTGACAGCTTTGCATGCTTCTAAATATTCCAATATACCTTTATCCTTGATCAGCCTTCCGATAAAAAGAAAGGCCGGTTCAGCAGGAAAAGGCACAGGTTGAAATTTCTCCAGATTGACCCCGGATCCATTGATTACTACAGTCTTATCTCTTTTAACCAAGCCGTTTTTTTCAAAATCATTTTTATCGTCATTGTTTTGAAAAAATACTTTTTCACTGCACTTACAAGCAGCCCAGAATTCCGTTTTCATAATGGTTTTCACCATTTTATTTTTAAAGCCGGTCCCTAGAAAAATAGAACCAAGCCCAGCTATCAGTGGATAGACTTCTCTAATACCGTTTAGCCTTGCGGCCATGCTGCCGTAAACAACAGTCTTAGCCTGATAGGTAAAGATCTTGTCTGGCTTCTCTTTTTTCATGAATTTGTATAATTCAACGAAAGTTTTCAGATCTTTAAATGGATTGACACCATTACGTTCGACATGCAGTTGTCTATAATCAATATTATTTTTTCTGAACTTATCCTTCCAGGCAGCTTCCGGATCAGCTCCTAATGCTATGACTGTATGTCCTTTATTATTGAACTCTTTCATCATGTCCATACGGAACCAAAATAATGACGGTGTATGACTTGAAAGCACAGCTACCTTCATATTAGTTCTCTCTCGCTCTCCGATGAATCATTGACAACTATGATAATGTTTTGCGTGCGGGCTCCTTAGTGGTAACCGTCGCTTTATGCTCTAACTTTCCAGTCCCGCCCTCAATCACCCCAGTATTCCTTAGGACGGTAAATATAGTTCCAATGATGCATTTTACATCAAAAACAAAACCCATCTTCTTTACGTACTCTCCATCAAACCTGGCCTTTACGTCTATTTCTAGTCTATCCCGGCCGTTGATTGCCGCCCAACCGCTGAGTCCTGGCCGTACATCATTAGCTCCATATTTATCCCGTTCAGCAATCAGGTCATACTGATTCCACAATGCAGGGCGAGGGCCGATGATACTCATCTCGCCTCTCA
>DHFP01000026.1:1100-3928 GCA_002402315.1 Clostridiales bacterium UBA4821 | reverse complement strand
CCCGGGTAATTGAGTAGCTGATAACTTAGCGAAAAGTTTTCCTTCGGAACTTTTATTGATATCTTGTTTAAATTACCACTTGCAACCGAACAATTGAGATGCCAGTCAGAGGCAGCAAGGCCGCAATTTATATTAACGGTTTAATTTTAAAGTAAATAAAATCATTCCCCTAACGAATACTGTATAAAAGACACCTGGAGGTAAGGACTCCCCTTCATCGGTATGGCAGTGATCATTTTATCCTTCTGAATACTGAGCAGGAGTTCTGCTGGAAGCTTATTAATTTTATAAATAAACTTGCCGTTGTTGTCGAAAACATCAAAATACCTGTCTTTTCTGGGATCGCCTTCTGTCCATTTTTCGACATAAATATTACCTTCATCATCGATAAAAAGATCGTAAAAGAGGGGCTTAAACTTCGGTATCCAGACAGGAACCTTAGCCTCTTTTATTTGTTTTAAGTCCTCTCTACTAAGAGGTTGCGGGGATTCTTCTTTCTTTATTACAGCCTTAATATCCCCATTTTCATCTATGAGATAAAGCTCGTAATTTGCAGTATAAGCAATGACAGCCATCTTCTTATTGTGTCGAATAAGTAACTTTGGATGAAATTGTAACGAGGTGTTCGCTCCCTGTGGAACATTATCGCTTTGCTCAAAAATTTTCCTGACCTGTTTTCCGGTAAAATCAAATACATTCACCTGCCGGCGCAGTTCTCCTCGAGCCAGCACCTCTGAGCTTATTAGAATCAGGTCTTTTTTGGTTACGGCAAATTCGCCTAAATAAAATGGAAATTTTATTGCTTTTTGATAGGCTCCTTCCCTGGAAAAAACATGCAGGTTCTTTTTATCGCGCACCAACACCCGGTTACAGTAGTCTACCAACAAAAGCCCTGGCTCCACAAACACAGGGCTTTCAATAATTTTCTGAAATGTGCCAGCTTTATCGAATTTGAATATCTTTTTTTGCATCAAATCAAGGACAAAAAGGTTGTCATCAGTGTCTAGGTCAACAGAAACCATATAAAATTTCCTCTCTAAAACTTTTCTGTTCAACAGGGTAAATTGTCTTTCCCCCATCAAAGGCTTGGCTGAATTGATTACGGGCTCTATCCTTATTTGTTTATCCGTTTTTATGCCAGCAGAGGCCACACTTAATAATATCGAAAATAAAATAATTACTAAATAGACTATGATAACTGTCGTTCTTAAACGCATTATATCTTAATTTTTCCCTTATACTAAAACAAAGCTTTTCAATAATTTATTCCACAGGTATAATTGAAGCATTCCAGGCTGAATTGAGGAGAAGCCCAGAGAGGATCATAGCAGATTACTATATAGCCACAATCACAGGCAAATGATCCCCAGGCCCCTGGAGTCCGGCACCAGCAGCCCCACTTAAAAACCTCACCGTTGCATTCACCTGTACCCTGCTGACCACACCATTGCGTGCACCATTCATAATAATGTTGGGTATGGTCGCAGGAACAAGGACGTTCTCCCCCAAAGCCGGGTGGGCCAGCTAACAGGTCCAAAACCACCAAGCACAAAGATATGAGATAGATTAGTAAAATTTTTTTATTCATCTCCCCTCCTTTAACTTATACTTATTTAATCTATACTCTCCATTATTGACTTGTCTGGCATAAATAAATCCTTGGTTATCACATTGAAAAGGTATGGTAACTTTTTCAGGAAATCTTAAAACGTCCAGTAAACTTCCGCCGGATGTATACCTGTAAATTTCATAGTTTTCAATTTCCTTTCTGAAATAGGCAAGCAGAATCCTGTCTGTTTTATCTAGGAAAAGGTAAAATGGTAAGATAATACCTTCTCTCCTTTTGACATCCTTTTTTAATAAATTTATCTGCTTCTTAAAATCTTTATGGAAGTGTCTGTGGTTAACTTTGAACTTATTGATAACTTTCCCGTCTGGGTCAAATAAGAAAACAGTTAAGGAATAATTGGAAACGGCCACCACCTGATCTTTGCTGTTTATAGCCTTCCTCAGGTCAAATTCACCGGAAAAAGGCATGGTTGAAGATGGCCTGTGAAAGGGAAATTGAAGATGCTCATTAACATCCAGAAAGCTTGTTTGTAATTCCATGTTATTGTTAAATTTATGTATCAATTTATTCTCAGCCCTGGCCACGAAGAAAATATCACCCTTTGAATTAACTGAAGGTGTATCAAAAATTCTAATTGAATATGGCATTTTATAGGCTTTAATAAATTCAAATTCAGTGGAAAATACAGACAGCCTGTTATTGCCTGAATCATATACATATATCTTCCCGTCATTTCCACAACATATCCGTAATATCTCGCCCCACCCGCAGGTCATAAACTCGCCAGGTCCCTGACCTTCTTCTCCAAAGGATTTGATATAAATTCCCGAAGAATTAAATTTATGAATCTTGTTAAAGCCAGAATCAGCAATATATATGTTATTTTCCCGGTCGATATCGAAGCTATCTAGCTTGCCAATAATTTCACTGCTTTTGCTCATATTCCTTGAAAATTCATCATTTTTTTCTATATTAATAATCTTAGTTTCATCAGCAGTCTCCCTGACGCAGGATATCAGAGCAAGATTCAACATCAGGCCAAGTAATATAAATCCGAATTTTTTTATCATACTCCCAACAATCTCCTAATATAATTGACTGTGATCAAATGTTGGTTTTCTTCATTTTCTACAAATATAGGTTCTCCATTTTCGTTATATATTATTATTCTTGGATCAACCATAAAATCAAATAACTTATAATAACTTTCCTGATCGGTTCCCTCCGTCATCTGAATTAGTCCAATTTTCATGTATTT
>DHFP01000026.1:0-1071 GCA_002402315.1 Clostridiales bacterium UBA4821 | reverse complement strand
TGGCTATTTCTTTCAAAAGTAAGATTCGATTATGCTCTCGGCAGGTAAAACATTGGGATATAGAAATCAGAATTATCGTTGGTACTTTTCTTATTGAGTCGGATACTATTTCTCCTTCTCCGTTCTCAATATTATTGAAATGTAAACATTTTAATAAATCTATTGTTTTCGGCCTTGTGTTCTCATGGCTTGCTAAGTTATCTGTGAACAACAAATTACTAATCTTCTTATATAAGATTAAGGGTGAAAATTTATCGAACTTGGCTTTTATAGTTAAATTCCTATCTATTATGATGGATTGCCCGGCTCTGGCATCTAAAATTCTGGATATATAACCATTATCATCATAAACCAGGGGCTTAAAGTTTCCCATCATTATACCTGAAGATTCAGTTTTAATATAAATAACCTGAAGTCCAAAATCTTTCAGTTGATTTTGCATATGATCGATATATACCAGTGAAGGAAGATTATCTTTGTCAAAAATTGAAAATATGATAAAAATCACTTTCGCGGGCAAATCTAATAATTTTATTTTTTGATTTTCTGATGTTATTAGTTCTATAGCGGGGCATTTTCTGGCCTGATATTCAAATTTGTCTATTTGAGAAAAATACCCTTTTGAATTATCGACCTCTGGCCAATATTTACTTTTAAAGATTAATTGTCTTAGGAAAAAGAAAATATTAATGGAAATTAATAATATTAACAGATAATCAATTATTCTAAGATGCCTTTCCCCATGGCTGTTTTCCCCTTTACTCTTAAATATACACGGTCATTATCTCTACATATTATTATATGTTGTTTATAAGAACATTAAATTATTCAAAAATCCAACCCCTCATTTATTTATCCAAGTTTAAGATAAAAAAAAAACACCTTGTCAAGTATTTTTTTCTTTCAGGTCAGGAGATTGTATTAAGTAAAATAAGGAGTAATTAATTGATTATTATTAATTTAGGCGAATTAAAGATTTTACAGGTTGGGAAGGCGGGCTGGCGGACTCATTTCGCACCGAGACCGAATATCAATTCATGGTTGGCGGGCAGTGGGTGGCTCATCCCGGCG
>DHFP01000176.1:3736-7017 GCA_002402315.1 Clostridiales bacterium UBA4821 | reverse complement strand
GGAACAATCGAAACTATTACCTACTTTACTTGGAGCACCAGCAAGTGATTTTAAAGCATTATTGTAACAATAGAAAGAACCACCTACTTTACCAAACTTAAAAGGTAGTTCAGTTAATCCTTTATTGTATAAATTAACATCCCCATCCACATCAATACTTCCATCTTTGTTTATTGTGTAATTTCTTATTCCGTATTTTTCATAAATACTTATTTCTCTTGCAACAAAAATACTTTCAGATATTCCAAGACTCTTTATATAAGATAAGTTTATTGTGTTGTCATTATCGTTTTTATCCCAAATACTATGTAACTTTCCATTAGCATCAACCAAAACCGCTATCTTGGATTTGTAATACTCTTTTTTCATAGAACTGTTTACTGTAAAATTATGGATTATGTATATTGTAAATGTGTGTTCTTTATAATAACTATTCCAGTAATTATCACTTTTTGTGGCACTAATACACCACTGAGTTCCCCTACCCAAATCAATTGACTCTTCCTCAGTCTTTGGTTTGTAAACTACAACTTTTTCATTTTTAAAAACTATTTCTGGATTTGTTGTTAATCCCTCAACCCTTTTTTCTATTTTAACTTCCTGTGCTTTAAGAATACTATCCTGTAAGTCCTTTATTGACTGATACTTATTGATGTCCTTTTCTTCTATGAATTTATTTCTCTTTTCAAATTCTTCGAGAAGTTCTGATACTATTTCTTTATCAAAGTTTTTATCTTCTAAATACATTTTACAAATCCAGTCAATGTATTTTTTAGAAGAACTTTTATCAATAAGTAAAAGTTCATCAAATATTTCTTGGTTTATTTTACCTGTTTCAAGGTATTTCTTTTTTGCTGTTGAAAGGGATTCAAATATTATCATATTCTATTACCCATTATCCTCAGTCAATATTCTTGCAGGCTCGGCAAGTTTTGTAATCAATTCTTCCTCTAATGCCTTCAACTCTTCATTTCCTTCTGATATTAATGTGCTACCATCAAGACTTAATGTAATCTGACCACCGTGTAATGGCAAACTGTCCCCATATTTATTCCTCTTTCTTCCAACTATCTGTTTTGATATAGCCAACACATACTTGAATAACCAAATATTCTCAAATGGTTCTAAATCGTCAAGGTCTTTCCATTTAGTGTATTCCATAAATACCCTATAAACCAAAGTAGGAGTAGGCATTACTCTTATTTTTCTTCCGTTTTTTATCCACTTAAAATCTAATCCTAATATCCTTGATTGTTGTTCATAATAATTAAGATACCTTGCAAGTGTTCCTACTTGATAATAATTTCCAAAATTACCATACTCGGTATTCAAAAACATATTCTTTGCCACCCTTCTATTCATATTAAACAACAAATCATCGGAAGAACCATTGTTAGGTTCAGAAGCAACCCACCCAATATACATACAATCAATAGGTAAATCATAAGTATTTTTGTTTGTTACTGTTTCAAATTCATATGTGGAATAAATGGGTATGTAAGAACTCAATAACCCAATACCGTCTGTTAAAGAATCCTCTATTTCTGGTAATTCCAACTCAACATCTATATCTAACATACCCAATCTTCTTGCAACCTTTTCCAAGAATTGCTCTGGGGTATTAGGTAAAACAAGAGACATTATTGAATCTCCTTAAATACGCTTAAATTACAATTAAACAACCAACTATTCTACCGAGCCGTCTTTACCTTTAAGATACGCTAAAACCTTATTTATGATAATAGTCTTGCTATCCGTTACCTTTATATCAATCATTTCCCCATACTCTTTTTTAAGGTCTTTTGTTCTCATTCCATTTAACTTTTCCATAAGTCCTGACTCAAAATTATCTTTTGGAAGTGAGTTAAGGTCACTTTGCATTCCCTCTATGTCATCCGTAGCAGATATATCACTTACTTGCATTTCTGCTTCATCCTCTATTTCCTCATCATTTGATTCAACAACAGGTGCTGGCTTTTGTACTATATTCACCTGACCCAACAATTCCTTTACTCTTAAATCAGAATAAGGAGATATTGCAATCATTCCAAAAAATACTGCACTATCTGATACAAATGAATTCTTCTTTTCAATTGTTAAACCACAAGAATGCTGTAATCCTAATACTCTTCCATAATAGGCAGACTCAACAAGAAAATAATGTTTAGCCCTATACCTAAAATATTGCTTCATAGCATAAATAACTTCATTTTCGGATTTTCTGTTTTCAATTGAAAAAACAGCATACTCTTTTGTTACTTTTTTTGTCTCCATAGCAGACCTCCATAATTAAAATTTTACTATATTCCTAATAATAGATTTACTTATAATGTGCAAAATTTCATATAAAAAATAAACCCCCCGTGTTTGGCGGGGGGCTATTTGTTGATGTCTTTCTAAAACTAACTCGACTATATTCCAGTAACTCTTGCTATACCGTAGCAAGTTGGGTCGTAAACTTTGACACCAGCCATAGTGAATACACCATAGTTGAATGTGAAGTCTGAAGACCTGAAATCTGGAGGAGTAAGCATGACTGGTATGAAAGGTGCAAATACACCACCAGCATTCAACTCATTTGTCTTTCCTCTGTATCCGTGTAATATTTCTCCTGGTTTGTAAATAACATCACAGAAGACTTTCCACTTGTTATCAAGAATTCCAACTTCTCCAATCTGTTGCTCTTCAAGGTCTATACCCTTTATCTTTCCTGTCATTTCAAGAACTCCAAGAGAATCCAATCCCATTACTAAGAAGTTTCCTCTTCCTCTGAATGACTTTGCAAGAATGTCGTTTCTCTGCATTGTAAGTGGTCTCAATAAATGGCTGTAAAATCCTTCAGCACCAGTATAGATTGTAACTGGGGTTGCTGTTGGGGCTCCACCATCAAGCGTGACTTTTGTTACTGTTGATTCTTTCCAAGCCGCATATCTTAAAGCCTGAATTACCCATCTGTCCATTTCAACAGTTATCATTGCTGTATTGATGTCCACCAACTCTGCATCTCCCTCTATACCCATTTTCTGACCTGCCAATAATGATTCAAGAGTGATTGATGCTATCAATTGTTTTGCTTCAGCGTGTATAGGCAATTGTGTGATATTGAACTCAATTCCAGTTGTAAGTGTTGTATTTTCCATTTCAAACGGAACATTGATATCAAGATACAATTCTGCACTTGCTGGCAATCCAAGACCTGCTGTTGTTATTGTAGGGGCAGTTGCACCATCAAATGTAAGTGTTATAACTGCATCTGTTGTAGCACCATCAAGTGTGAGTGC
>DHFP01000176.1:0-3692 GCA_002402315.1 Clostridiales bacterium UBA4821 | reverse complement strand
GATGCTAATGGATGGTAATTTGCGTTTGCCAAACCTGATACGAAATCTACTGCCGTAACTATTCCAGTTGCACCAGTAGTTATTTTTAACTTCAATAACTGATACTTTCCAGCATATCCTGACCCACCTATGATGTTTTCAGGAATAACTGAACCAGCAACATCAACTCCCTTTGAGACTCTTTTTGTATACTTCAAATATCTGATGTATGCATCAGGAGCATCTATAGGTTGAAGAGAAACTAACTCACCTGCGATAAGTTTAGGAAGAATCTTCTTAACTATCGGCAATGAATAAGTTGCTATTCTTGTGACATTTGACATTGCAACCGCTTCTGTCAACTTTTTCAAATGACCATACTCATTCTTGAGCATCCTCATTGTTTTGTCCATCTTTGAAGGTGACTTGGAATAATCTTCTTTGATTCTTCCAGCAGTTTTCTTAAAGACTTCCTGTAAGTATTTGACTCTGTTATCCATACTTTATTCTCCTTTTTGTTTGTTTCTACTTATCTGTTTAAAACCCTATCAAATGCTTCAAGATTTTTGTTGTAATCATCTTCCTCATCGTCAAATGATTCGTCAACTTCTTTTGCATTTGATAATTTAACTGTCTCTTTAAGAATGTTCGTATCAACATTCTTATTTTCCATATCCGATTTGGCATTTTCTTGCATTTTCTTTACAAGTTCATCCTTTTGGGCTTCTGGCTTTACTTCTTTCTTCTCAGCCAGTCTCTTTGCTCTTATTTCCTGTATTCTCTTCTTTACTTCTGAATCTATCTTCTCTTTGTCCTCAGGGGATGTGTTTTTAGCCATCTCTTTTAACCTTTCAATCTTATTATCAACTTTCTTATTCTCTTGAATTTGTGGCTTTGTTTCCACTTTATTCGGTATCTGTTTTGTCAATGTTTCTGCGATTTTTGATAACAATGCTTTTCTATCCTCTGTATTTTCTTTTGATTCTTTTATTTTCCTTTCCATAGAAACTACATTCTTATCATTAACCTTTGTTATATCTGACTTTCCCTCATTAACCATTCTTGAAGTTCTAAACCTTTGAATTTTAATAAAGTTTCTTAAAAAGTCAGTTGTATCCATTGATTCTGATAATTTCTTTGATACCTCATCAACACCCATAATTTTACTTATAGCATCAAACATCTCCAACTTTATTTTTATAGAACTGTTAGATTCTAAAAGTTGTTTCTTTGCTATTTCAATCATGGATGGTATTGCTGATTCAATAACACTTTCAATGTCATTTGCAATTCCATTATTAACATCCACCAACTGATTCTCTAACCCAGCCTTATCAAGTTCAAGTGCTTTTATTTTTAACTTCAATTCATCAACAGTTAAAAGAATATCAGCCAACTTATCGTCAACCGCTTCTTTTGTTTCCTCTTTTACTTCCTCTTCTTTTTCAGCCTGAATTTCTTCTTGTGGTGTTTCCTCAATTACTTCCTCTTCTTCATTGAGTAAACTCTCAACCAAGAAAGAAGCAACTTTTTCCATTTTGTCAGCACTGACCTTCTTACCCAAAGATTCAGCAATTTTAACGAGTTTTCCAGCAACCTGCTTTACAGTATCTTTCGCCTGTAATGCTGATTTAAACCCCTCAGGGTTCCCTGCTAATTGCTCAACATTGGTTATAAAAGGTTTCCAGTTATCTGTGCCGAACAAATTTGTCAAATAGGAGTTTAACTTCTCCTTTTGAGCATTTGTCAAAGTGATTTGTTCTGCCATGATACATCTCCTTTTTTATAGTTTCTTTTTATATTTTTTCAGTAAAGCATATTACTATCTATGTATAGATTTACACCTTTTGTGCAAATTTTTGATATAATCGTAAAAAAATTTTGTGTAACTGCTGTATTTTTTATTTATTTACAATATTTTTATCATCATCTACTATAATTCCACCACCAAATACTACATTGGTAAGGTCGGTTAGGATATGCACTCCTATCCCAAGACACACACTTCTCAATACAACTATGCAAATAAATATATTTTGAAATAAAATAGCAAATTCTACTAAATTACTACTTACATTAAATAACACAATAAGTAAAATACATAAAAAGAACATTGCCTTTATACCATCTAATAGTCGTTTTAGATTTTCTATTTTTAATATTTTATCATTTACGCTTATAGTTATAAACTTGAAAATAAGAAGTATGCTTACAATAGAAAGAAAAACATTGAGAACAAACAACCCATTTATATAATTTGCATATAAGTCAAATATTGTGTTTGTTTGTTGCGGAAATAGTATAGAGAAAATCACAAGCACCAATGTAAACAACACATTTAAAGCGATTGTGAAAAATTCATTCATTTATAAATGCTATCGCATTGTTACAGAATTATTCTTTGGTTATGACAAGAACTGGGATTGTTTCTTCTCCCAATTCTTTTGCAACTATCGCCCTATGAATTCCTTCCTGACCAATAAACTCACCATTTTTATTGTATTTTATAAATGGCATTGGAAGTTGATTTCCTTCACCTATATAACTATAAATCCTTCTTATTTTTTCCATATCCTTTCTATTTTTTAATAAGAAGTGGATATCTGTATTAAATCCAACAGCACACTCATATAAATACTCTGTCGGAGTCATCTGTTTAATTATAAAAGTTTCTCCTTTTTCTTTAGCATAATATTCTGGCTTTTGCATCATAGTATCATAGTAATCCATCCCAGTTGTTTTGTCTGTTATTAATGGGGTAGGATACTTTGAAACATTCTCCTTTATATATTCAAACGATTCAAGTAATGAATTAATAGAAGCAAACAACCTTGTTGATATGTTTTCTTGTAAATCTTTTGGAATAGAATCATAATCTACTCCTAAGTAGAAAGAATTGGAGATGTTTGTAGCATATTCAATTGCGGTATCTAATTCATACAGATTGAAAACTTTAAGTATGCCCGCCTGTTCGTTTGGGTTTTCATACATCTTATTTAATAATATGTTAAACTTTAATCCTTTTACTCCCAACTTACCATCTATTTCCTCTCCATTCCTTGCAAACTCAATTACTTCTATCCACACTACCCGAAACCCCATATTTTCAGTTGCATTTTTTGTTTTCTTAACAAATATATCTTCAAGCATTTCTAATGTAATGTTCTTTGCTTGGTATTTTAATAGTTCTTTAATGTCTTTTATATTTAACATACTATGTTCTCCTACTGTTTAATATTCACTTGGAAGAAGCATTGTCCAATACTTACCATCATAAGAAAAATAAAATTTAAGATTTTGTGTTAAATCTGTGTATTCTATATTTTGGGATAATATCTCATTATCATTTCCATCTTCCATAGTAAATTTACAGGAATTATCTTTATTAACTATAAAAAATGCAACACCAAAAGTTTGTCCTTTTTTCATCATTGAAGGAACATATGATGCTACCACATCTAATGCCCAATAACATTTTAACTTTTCCGCCATATTATTAATGCCATCCGTTATAATAACATTTCTAAATATTGGATTATACTTATACCATGTTTCAGAACCTATCGCCTGTGGGTCTTCGTAATAAGTAAGTTCTTTTTTATTTATTTTGGCATCTTCCTCAAACAATAAATTCTTGATAAATTCATTCGCCTCTTTTATTGTATTCATTTTAGTTGCTCCATTGTTTTTACTTTCTTTTAACCAAGAAACCT
>DHFP01000108.1 GCA_002402315.1 Clostridiales bacterium UBA4821 | reverse complement strand
CAGTTACCGGGAGAATCAGCAGCACCGAACCAAATTTACAAAATATACCCATTAAATTAGAGATGGGCAAACAAATCAGAAAAATTTTTGAGGCACCTGAAGGATGCTGGCTGGTTGATGCAGATTACTCACAAATAGAGCTGCGCGTTTTGGCACATATAGCTGATGACAAAAATATGATTGAAGCATTTAAGAATGGAGAAGATATACATAGGATTACGGCTGCGCAGGTTTTTGGAGTAAAGGAAGAAGAAGTGACTTCTCTTATGAGAAGCAGGGCCAAAGCTATAAACTTTGGAATAGTATACGGTATAGGAGACTTTAGTCTTGCTAAAGACCTAAGGATAACCAGAAAGCAAGCTAAGAGCTATATTGAGAGTTACCTGGAGAAGTACAGCGGTGTAAGAAAATATATGCATGAAATTGTTGAAACAGGAAAGGAACGAGGTTATGTAACTACTCTACTGGGAAGAAGACGATACCTCCCTGAACTTCATGCGAGTAATTTTAACATCAGATCCTTTGGAGAAAGAGTCGCAATGAATACCCCTATACAGGGAACAGCGGCTGACATAATAAAGGTAGCCATGGTAAAGGTTCATAATGAAATTAAAAGTAAGAAGCTAAAGTCAAGGCTGATACTTCAAGTGCATGATGAACTGATAGTAGAGGCCCCAAAGGAGGAACTTGAAGAAGTTAAATCAATTTTAAAAGATTGTATGGAGAGTGCAGTAGAATTGGCTGTCCAACTAGAGGTTGATATACATTGGGGTAGTAACTGGTACGAAGTCAAGTAGAACCCACAAAGAACTATTTAGGCTCCCCTTCTATCTTCCCCTCACTTCGAAGGGAAGGAAAAGAAGGGCTTCGAAGGAATACTTTTGCTCTCCCTTGATGTGAGGGAGAGATAGAGAGGGAGCTTATGATATGGGTGATGTATAGCACAAGTAAATTCGGGAGAAATAACATGAAAGTAATTGGAGTGACGGGTGGAATAGGAACCGGTAAGAGTACGGTGGCAGAGAAATTGAAAAGACATGGAGCATATGTTATAGATGCTGATAAAATAGCAAAGAGGGTTATAGGGAAGGGGCAGAAAACCCTGGACTTATTAGTTGATTACTTTGGAACAGGTATTTTGAATGATATTGGCGAGATAGACAGGAAAAGGCTTGCAGACATTGTCTTTCAAGATGCAAAAAAACTTAGTGTTCTGAATGAAATAGTCCACCAAGAAGTGCATAGACAGATCAGGGAAGAAATTGAGGAATTAAGGAATAGTCAGTATAATGGAATAATAGTGCTTGATGTACCTATACCAACAAATGATTTCAAGCAGTTATCCGATGAAATTTGGGTTGTAGATTCTGATTTGGATAAGAGACTTGAAAGAGTTAAAAAGAGAAGCGGCTTTTCCAGAGAAGAAGTTATAAGAAGAATAAATGCTCAAATTACCAGGGAAGAGTATTTAAGCATTGCTGATAAGGTAATAATTAACAATGAAAGCGAAAAAAAATTAGAGGATGTAGTTTTGTCCCTTATAAATCCAAAAACTAAAGAAGTTTAGATTAAAATGATTTAGGTGATTACATTGAAATATAGAAGACTAATGTTTTTAGCTATAGCTTTAACCATTGCTTGTGTTGCTGTTATTATATATTTAGGTAACACCAAGACAATACTGAAACTGCTTTACCCATTAAAATACCAGGAACAAGTTTATAATTATTCTAAAGAGTTTGGCATAGACCCTCATTTAGTTTTTGCAATAGTAAAGGCAGAAAGCAATTTTGATAAATATGCTGTTTCACCAAAAGAAGCAAAAGGTCTCATGCAAATAACAGATAAGACAGCGATATGGGCTGCACAAGAAATGGGAATAAGGGATTTTTCCCCTGCTAATTTGTTTGATCCTGATATAAACATACGAATTGGATGCTGGTACCTAAACAGGTTAAGAAAAGAGTTTAATGGTAACATGGTTCTTGCCATAACCGCTTATAACGGTGGCAGCGGCAGGGTACAAGAATGGCTGAAAAACAAGGAACTCAGTGCAACAGGTGAATTTTTAGAGAAAATACCATTCGCTGAAACCGATAAATATGTCGAAAGAGTTCTCATGGAGTATAAAATCATTAAGTATATTTATTCAGATTAAAACAAGGGAGGAATATGTATTATGAGAAAGCTATTTGTACTATTTATCGTTTGCGTCTTGATATTGACTATAGGCTGCAGCCAAAAGGCGCATAACACTAATAGTTCTCAAACAAACACAACTAGCAGCACTGAAGGCCAGAACGCTACAACTATAAGTAATATTACACTTAAGTCTAAGGCAGAAGCAGATATTGCAAATGCCAGTTCCATAGGTTTTAATTTGGCTAGTGCCTATGCTATGGGTAAGATCAACACATTTGATAAAGACCAGGAATTAAAGAGGGACAGTTACTATGGCAAAATACTAACTCAATCCATGCTTACGTTGCCAGAAGTAAAAATTAATCCAGCTTATAAATTCTATGTAAGTTTTAGTGAAGATGGTATGATAACAGTTAAAGCTGGAGAAAAGCCGGAAACTTCTGTGCAGATATATCCTAAGCCTCAGACTTTCAGTCCTCCCTACGATATACTAAATAAATAGGATGAATAACTTATGCAAGTTTATTTTTGTAAAAAATGCTATAATCAATTTAAAGTTAAACAGGGGGGAATTGAGTAAATGAATAAAATAATAATATTAGCTTTTATCATATTAACTTTAGCTATTGGATGTACGCCTAGAGTTAATACATTAGACAATGAAGAATTGAAGCCGCTGGCCGAAGAAGACTATTCAAACGCTTTGTCTATTGCTGATGCGTTGATGAAGGCTTTTGCAGATCAGCAAATAACCACCGGAGACAAAGATCAGGAACTGGTTGAAGATAGTGGTTTAGGAAGGATTTTGATTGAAAAGAAGTACATGGATTCATTACCCGAACCGGTAGTGCAGGACGGTTATATGTTTTACGTGAGTATCTCAAATTTGGGGAGTGTAACAGTCAAAGCCGGAGATAGTCCCGAGAATGCACAACAATTATACCCCAGGCCAGGTAATTTTGGTTACCCATATAGTGTACTGAATAAATGAACTAAGCAGACAGGGGAACCGTTCCCCTGTCTGCTTGACACACTTATACTGCTTCTTCAAACGTAGCATCTTTATCTTCGTTTTGGATATCTGGCGAAATAATCGCATTCTCTTCAGCTAACAGATAGGAAATAATGTATGCAAACAGGGATTCTGCTCCCTGGTTAAGGTTTACACCCGATTTGGTTAAGCCATCATAACATCCGCCTGTATCCGCACTGATAAGGGATGTACTATGACAGTTTAGCCCCAGGAACCATTTGAAGCTGATTTCTGCTTTTTTAAGGTATTGAATATCTCCCGTGACCTTATAAGCTTCAGAATAGGCTAATACCATATCTGCTGCATCAATGGGTTGTTCATCAAATTGAGCAATGGGTTTTCCTTTTACTGCCCATCCATTACAGCCGATTAGCTTTAAATAACCTTTCTGCAATAGCAGACTATCAAGGAAGTCAATAATTTCTAATGAGGCTTTAAGGTAACTTTCATTTGGAACAACCTGATATGCCTTAAGCAAGGAATATGGTAATATCCCATTTGCGTAGGTAATAATATCTTCAAACCACAACCAGCTTTGAGATTTATTAGCTAAGTACAGTTTTGATAGCTTATCTGACAACTTTTCAATAAGCTTTTTACTGCTGACTTTATCAAAAAAATTATATAGATAGGTTAATCCGACAATTGAATAAGCTTGGGCTCTATAAGCTGTTAGTTTATCAATATTATGCATGGCTTTTTTAATAAGATAGCTATCCAGGTCAAGAACTCCCTGAGGCAAATTTGGTGTAGAATATAAATACCCGAGGGCCCATATACTTCGTCCGAAGCTATCCTCGGAACCTTCTTCTTCAATAAACTGCCGTTGGAAGTTCATAAAGTTTTTCCACCTTCCCCTGGCGTTCAGGCCATAGTGAAGAAAAGATAAATACTTAATAATCAAAGATAAAACTTGTTCATCATTACATTTACTATAGAGCATGGAAGCAATTATCAAAGCTCTAGCATTGTCATCAGTAGTATATCCGGTAGCAAAATCCGGAACACAGTACTTGCAGTGCTGCATTATTCCAGTGCAATCAGTAAGGTTTAATAAATGGTCGAGCTTAAGCTTACTTACAGGTATCATTATGAAACCTCCGTATTATTTAGCTTCCATTTCAAAAATATTGCAATTTTCTATAACATCAATAAAAGTCTTGGCGTAATTTGAAGCAACATTTTTCCACATCATTGACTTGCCGTAAGCTTTAGTTTCAGATTCAAACTCTTTTTGCAGGGCTGGATCGGATAAAATTTTCCCTAAGCATTCAGCTAAAGAGTTGGAATTTTTAAAACTTGCCAGTAAACCTCTTCCATTCTCGAGCATTTCTACTGCATAGTTATATGGAGTGGAGACTATAGCTTTACCATATCCTACTGCATATGCTAAAGTCCCACTTACTGCCTGGTCTTTACCAAGATATGGAGTCATATAAACATCTGAAAGTTTAAGGTACTCTAAAAGTTCATCCTTTTGCAGATATTTATCAATAAATTTAATATTGTCACTTAAGCCAAATTTGTCTACCATACTTTGGAGAGATTCTCTATACACTTCTCCAAATTGTCTTTTTACAACAGGGTGAGTTTGTCCTAAGATCAGGTAAAGGATGTTTTTATTTTCCTTAACTATCTTGGATATTGCTTCAATACCATATTCAAGACCTTTACCAGGGCTTATCAGTCCAAATGTTGAAATAATCTTTTTACATTCATAACCATGCTTAGCTTTTAGTTTTTCACGGGTTGGCAAAATCTTAAAAGGTACTCCGTGTGGTATGACAAGAATCTTTTTACTATCTATACTATAAGTTCTCATAAGTGTGTTCATGGAGTTTTTGGCCATAGTTACTAATTTAGCACTTTTTTCACTAAGCTTATTCATTATAAATACCTGCCGGGAATTTGGGTTTGGCAATACTGTATGCAAAGTTGTAATTACGGGTACATCTATTTTTTCCAATAAATCAACTAAATAGTCTCCGCAGTACCCTCCGAATATACCATATTCATGTTGAATACAGAGTAAATCAATCTTCGATTGGTTAATTTTTTTTGCAGCAGCCAGGTAAGTATCCAGATCATCCTGCTTAATATCAAAAATAACTTTCTTATCATAATCATGCTCACCTGAACTAATAGAGACTATCTTGGATTCACTTAAAAGTTTAATTTTATCTAACTCGTTAGTAAGGTCCTGCGTGAATGTTGCCAAACCACATTCTCTCGGAGGATAAGTACTTAAAAATGCAATTTGGCGTTTTCTATAAATAGCCATTCATCTCCTCCTATTTCAAATTGTCTTTCGGATAAATACATTATCCCACACAACACTATTTACTATACCGGAACTGGAGTTAATCTTTACTACAATTTACATGTAGTATATTTATTGAAAAATGAGTTCAATTATATTATACTTAGAAACCGAGCAGAATATACTACTTTACAAGCATCATATAGCTAATGTCACATTCTAAAGGTTTTCTCAACTACGTACATATAAAAATAAAGTGAGGTTATAGTATGAGAAAATCAAATCCTATAGTAATTATATCCAGTTATCCTCCAAGGCTATGTGGAATTGCAACATTCAGTGAGGAAGCAAGGGAATTTATTCAGAAACATAACCCTGATAGAGAGGTATTGGTAATTAGTCACACTGATGGAGAAGGTGAGGGAGTATATCCCATTATTGATATAAAAAGACCGGATTGGTGGAAACCGGTTGCAGATAAGATCAATAGATTAAAGCCATATGCTGTGCATATTGAGCATGAATATGGACTATATGAATATGTAGACAGCAGGGGCCATGGTGATGGGAATAGGGGCTTTCTATCATTACTCGAAGCTATATCACAATGGCCTATAGTAGTAGAGCCTCATACTGTTCATGGAAGGTTAAGGGATGCTGAGGCTGAATTCATATACCAGTTAGCCGAAAGAATAGATGTATTGTTATTAAAGGCTGATTATCAAAAATGGCGCATGGATTGGTCATTTTCAAGCAGAGGTTGGAAGACACCTGCAAATATTATGGTAATTCCACATGGAGCCAGATCGGATAAACGCTGTCCGCCGGAGGATGTTCCAATTATTAGAGCAGAAATCGGGCTGAACCGGTTTCCGCATATAAGTAATCATATAGTAGGGTTAGTGGGTTGGATACAGTCCAACAAAAGATGGGATATTTTAACTTCCCTGTGGGAAGAGATTCATAATGAGGTTTTGCATAAAACAGGAGAGAAATGGACCCTTCTTGCAGCAGGAGCAATGAGGGATCCTAATCACAAGGAAGATTATGAGAAGTACAAAGAACAGGTGAAGATGCTTGAGAAAAAGGGGATGGCTCACTATTACGAGTTTATTCCAAGGGGAGATATTTATTATAAAGTAATGGCGGCATGTGATTTTATAGTGCTGCCATCTACAGATGAGACTCAATCGGGAACCCTTGCAAGGATAATTGCGTTAAATAAACCATATATAACGACGGCTCCGATGGAAGGATTAACATCCCAGACACTTGAGAGTGGGGGTGGGCTGCTTTTCACAAATAAAAGAATGCTTAAGGAAAAAGTTGTTAAATTAGCTGCTGATGAAAATCTACGTTTTGAACTGGGCGACAATCTTGGAAAGTATTTGGACAACCTAGTTTCATGGGATGTCGTGGCAGGCCGGTACAATGAGGCTTATGAGCTTGCAGCCGGAGCAAAGAGAAAGAGAATCAGGGTAGATTTACCAGGAGAGTTCTGAATTATAGAATGAATATCACAGACAGAGGGACGGTTCTATTGTCTATCAAAGATAGACAATAGAACCGTCCCTCTGTCTGCTCGACCTTGACATTTAAAGAAAGATTTGAATGGTTTTTTAAAAGTGTGAATAATATATATTAATGTTTTATTTCAAGTAAAATTGGTAATGCTATTTTATAAAGATAGGGAAGGAGAAGTGTATGAACAAGAAAAGAGAAGAGTACTTTGAACTTTTTAAAAGATATGAAGGAAATCCAATTCTAACTGCTGACAATTGGCCCTATACTGCACATACAGTTTTTAATCCTGCAGCTACATTATTTAATGATAAAACTCTTTTGCTGGTTAGGGTAGAAGATAAAAGAGGTTTTTCACATTTAACACTGGTTACAAGTGAAGATGGTTTGAGCGACTGGAAGATTGAGCCCATACCAACCTTGCAGCCTGATCCTGAAAATTATCCGGAAGAAATTTGGGGAATTGAAGATCCTAGAATCACTTATCTCGAGGAGTTGGATGAATGGGCTATAACTTATACGGCTTACTCCCAGGGAGGTCCACTGGTTTCCCTTGCAACAACAAGAGATTTTAAAAACTTTGATAAACTTGGACCTATTATGCCTCCGGAGGATAAAGATGCTGCTTTATTCCCCAGGAGATTCAGAGGCAAATGGGTGCTTTTGCATAGGCCAATGCCTTCTCATAGTATTGGCGCACATATATGGCTGTCATATTCTCCGGACTTAAAACACTGGGGAGACCATCAAATATTGTTTAAAGCTAGAAGAGGCGGATGGTGGGATGCGAATAAGATTGGTTTATCACCTCCACCACTGGAGACACCTGATGGGTGGCTGATTCTTTATCATGGAGTTAGGCAGACAGTAAGCGGCGCGATATACAGACTGGGTATCGCGCTTCTTGACCTTGAGAATCCAACCAGGGTTTTGCGAAGAGGGGATGAGTGGATATTTGGTCCGCATGAAGATTATGAAAGAGAAGGTGACGTTGATGACGTCGTATTTCCATGCGGATGGGTGCATGATAAAAAAACAGATCAGGTCAGGATGTACTATGGTGGTGCAGACTCAGTAATAGCAGTTGCAACTGCTCAATTCTCCGATTTACTTAAATATGTTAAAAATTGTCCGGAAGCTGATGAGTGAGGTGTTGTAATTGAAGATTGCTGTGATTTCACCAATTGCATGGAGGACCCCTCCCAGGCACTATGGTCCTTGGGAGAGGATGGTTTCACTTTTAGTAGAGGGACTTATAAAAGAGGGAATTGATGTAACGCTATTTGCTACGGGTGACTCCATAACCTCAGCCAAACTAAGATATATTTGCCGAATACCATATGAAGAGGATCAGGAGATAGAACCTAAAGTCTGGGAATGTCTACATATATCTGAGGTAATGGAACAAGCAGAAGAATTCGATCTTATTCATAACAACTATGATTTTCTTCCGCTAACATATAGCCGACTGATAAATACCCCAATGATTACAACTATTCATGGGTTTTCTTCACCCCAAATACTACCTGTGTATAAGAAATATAACCAAAAGACATTCTATGTTTCTATAAGCGATGCCGATAGAAGCTCTGAACTTGATTACATGGCTACCATTTATCATGGTATTGATTTAGATAACTTTAATTTTAATCCTGATGCAGGTGAATACCTGTTGTATTTTGGGAGGATTCATCACGATAAGGGCACTTATGAAGCAATTGAAGTTGCAAAGATGTCAAATAAAAAATTAATCATTGCCGGGATAATTCAGGATAAATTGTATTACCAAAAGTACGTAGAACCTTATATCGATAATGAGAATGTAGTCTATATAGGTTCTATAGGGCCGAAGGAAAGAGATAAGCTTCTCAGAAAGGCTTATGTACTGCTGCATCCGATAAATTTTGCCGAGCCGTTTGGACTTAGCGTTGTTGAATCAATGGCATGCGGAACACCTGTTATAGCCTTTTCAAAAGGTTCTATGCCGGAGATTATTGAAGATGGTGTAAATGGATTTCTTGTTTCGGATATTGCTCAAATGGCAAACAGGATCAAGGATATTAATGATATATCTAGAAGCAGCTGCCGGAAGATAGTCGAGGAAAGATTTACTCAGGAGAGAATGGTGAGGGATTATATTGACGTTTACAAGAGAATACTAGAATAGACAAGGGGACGGTTCTTATGTCTATTCCTGCTCGCTTCTGACAATTTCTGACAATTTCTGATGATTTATTTATAACTGACAGATAAATAGATTAGGGAGTGACTTTTATGCAAGATGAATTCATGTTAGGTATTAACTACTGGCCGGCTAGGAAGGCCATGTACTGGTGGAAGGAATGGGATGCCGGGCAAGTGGAAGACGACTTTGCGCGAATTTCTGAGAGTGGAATTGATAAGGTACGTTTCTTTCTGCTTTGGGAGGATTTCCAGCCCGAGCCTTTCAAGATGTCTTCTCAAGCGCTTAGAAATCTTGCCAAGACTCTGGACATAGCTTACAAATACCGGCTTGGTACCATGCCTACCTTCTTCACAGGTCATATGAGCGGACTGAATTGGATGCCTGAGTGGATGCTTGGTGCTGAAACTGAAAAATCAAGATTTATGGTCTATTCAAAGGGGAGAACTACCCAAAGGGAAATAAAAAACTTTTTCGAAAACATGGATGCAGCACGCGCTCAAGCCTATCATCTGACTGAAATTGCCAAAGTACTTCAGGGACAACCTGCACTTTGGGGATGGGACCTTGGTAATGAGCCGTCAAATTGTGTGATACCTGAATCCAAGGAAGCCGCATTACATTGGCTTGAGAGTATGGTGGGAGCATTAAAAAAGATTGATGAAGCAATACCTGTAACCATTGGCATGCATATGGAAGACCTGGAGGAGGATAGAAATATAGGATCATCAGAAGCTGCAAAGTACTGCGATTTTATTTGCATGCATGGATATCCTATTTATACCAGGTGGGCAGATGGACCGACTGACAATAAGCTACTACCCTTCCTTGCAAGTATAACCGGATGGTTAGGCAAGAAGCCCGTATTATTCCAAGAGTTTGGTTTGCCAACTCTCAGGACTCAGGACTCAGGACTCAGGACTAAGCATATGATGCTGGTTAGTGAACAGGAAGCAGCCGAATATTATAGTGAGGTCTTGAAGGGACTTTATAATATAGGCTGTATAGGCGCATTTGCATGGTGTTATTCAGACTATGATCCGCAAATCTGGAATTTGCCCCCTCTTAATACGGTCGTACACGAGCGTTATTTTGGATTATGGAAACATGATGGGCACAAAAAAGAAGCTCTTAGGAGCATAGGAAGTTTCAGAAAAAGTAATGTGAAACCAATGAATTATAGTCCTCCGTGGATAGATATCAGGCCGGAAGATTTTTATACAGATCCCCTTGGAAATTTAAAAAAATTATATAGAAAGAGCAAAAATTATAACGAGCTTGCTGTACAATAAATAAGGAGAGTAAATACTCTCCTTATTTATTGTAACTTAACTGAAAAAGTGCTAAGATTTTAGTATAAAATTCTTTTCTTGAGGTGTCATTATGATCCGATTCTTAACAGCGGGAGAAAGTCATGGCAAATGTTTAACTGCTATAGTAGAAGGATTCCCGTCAAATTTATCAATCGATTTAAAGAGAATCAACCAGAAACTTGCTGAACGGCAAGGAGGTTACGGTAGAGGCGGGAGAATGAGGATTGAGACAGATACCGTAGAAATACTTTCTGGTGTAAGAGGTGGAAAAACGCTTGGAAGCCCTATTGCGTTAAAGATAGAAAATAAGGACTGGGCCAATTGGAAGGATACCATGGACCCGGAAAATATTATAATGATTGAAGAAGTAACAAAGCCAAGGCCCGGACACGCAGACCTTTCGGGTGCAATAAAATATAATCACACAGATATCAGGAATGTACTTGAAAGAGCAAGTGCAAGAGAAACTGCAATTAGAGTAGCTGTTGGAAGCTTGTGTCAACATCTGCTGGAGGATTTCGGAATAATGCTCTTTGGTCATGTGATACAGATTGGAAACGTTAGGAGTAGTACTAGCTTTAATCAGCAGTTGTTCATGGATAGAATGAAGAGTTCTGAGCTTAAGTGTCTGGATTCTGAAGCAGAAGGAGATATGATTAAGTTTATTGATGAAGTAAAAAAGAATGGAGATTCAGTTGGGGGAGTAGTGGAAGTTGTTGCTACAGGAGTGCCGGTTGGATTAGGGAGCCATGTAAACTGGGACAGGAAATTGGATGCAAGGATTGCAGGTGCACTCATGAGTATACAAGCCATAAAAGGAGTGGAGTTTGGACTTGGTCTTAAGTCTGCCGAACTGCCGGGTTCTCAGGTTCATGATGAAATTGCCTTTGAAAAAGAAAGAGGATACATACGGACAACCAATAACAGCGGTGGTATAGAGGGCGGTATGACAAACGGTGAGGACATAGTGGTAAGGGCTTTTATGAAGCCTATACCAACTCTATATAAACCATTGAAAACTGTTGATGTAAATTCAAAAACTGTACATGAAGCTTCAGTGGAAAGGTCGGATATCTGTGCAGTTCCAGCTGCTGGTGTTGTAGCAGAATGTACAGTGGCATGGGAAATCGCGTCTGCAATGGTAGAGAAATTTGCCGGAGATAGTATTGAAGAAATGAAGAGGAACTATGATGAGTATATGAAGTATGTAAAGAGTAGGTAGAATGCAGTGCGGAGTGTGATTAGATGCCTGAAGAAAATGAAAAAACGTTAATAGATAAGTGCAGAAAAGGCGATATCCATGCATTTGAGGAATTGATATCAAGCTACGAGAAAAAAATATTCAATATAGTATATAGAATTGTCGGTGACTACAATGATGCTGAAGATATTTCCCAGGAAATATTTATTAAGGTATTCAGGTCTATAAATAATTTCAAGGAGAGGTCTTCTTTTTATACATGGCTGTACCGGATAGCAGTGAACGAGTGTATGGATATATTGAAGAAGAAGAAAAAGACGGCTGCATATTCAATAGATACTCCGATTCAGACTGAAGATGACCAGATACCCAGAGAGATTAAGGATTACGGCGAATCCCCGGAAGAGAAGGTTGAAAGAAAGGAACTCAGAAACTATATTGAATCAGCCTTGAATTCAGTGACGTATGAGCATAGAACTATGATTGTGCTGAGAGATATACAGGGACTTTCGTATGAAGAAATTGCTGAAATAGTAAAGTGTCCGGCTGGAACAGTAAAATCAAGAATTAATAGGGCAAGAAAAGCACTCAAAGAATTATTAAGCGACAAGAAGGAACTTTTCTTGGATTACAGCGTCTAATAATAGCAGAGAGGAGGTGATGATATGAAAAAGGCTTGTGAGTTTACTGAAAATATTTATATGTATTTTAATGACGAATTGGATTCGGTTCAGGTAGAAGAGCTATTCAAACATATGGAAAACTGCCGGATGTGTAAAGAAGAATTCAAGTTTATGGATAGTATACAAAATGGATTGAAGGATTTGGAAGAGGTTGAGCTACCAAGTGATTATGGAGAGAAACTCCATCAGAAGCTTATAGATTCCAATAATACAAAAATAATTAAGTTTGAAAATTACGCCAAGTTTATTAATAGATTTATTTCCACTGCAGCAGCAGTAGTTTTACTTGCAGTAATCACAAAAGGGGTCTACCTATTTAATGCAAACTTTAATAAGTCTAACAGTTTAGCTGACATGTCGGCACGACAGATGGAAAGCCTGACTATGGATTCAGCCAAGAATAATGAAAATAATTTAGAAGAACAAAAGGTCAAAGCGATGAAATCCCAGGAATATTCAATGGCCCAGGGTGCAAACAACAATAACCTAAAAAATGATAAGACTCTTGAAAGCCGTACTAAGAGTGGCGAGGTTTTAGGAATGGGAGAGTCTCAGTATTCATCAGAAACCTCAAAAAATGCCTCAGTAAGTAATGACACTGCACTGATTGCACAAAGCAGCCCGGACAGCATACAGCCGGGTGATAAGAGTTTCGAAGCTGTAGGGCAGGTTAAGGAAGATACCAATGATACCAAGACGGACTTGGTAAGAACCATGACTGAAAAAATAGCAGATAATGCTGACTCTTCAAAGGAAATACCTTATGAAACAATATCTAAGGGAGCATTAAGCGGGCATAATGAAAAGAGGAATTACGTAATAAAAGATAATGACCAGTGGAACGAATTAAAAATCAAAATAAATCCTGATATATCTGCTCTCCAAGAGGTTGATTTTAATCAGGCTATGGTAATAGCAGCGTTTCAAGGCACACAGAATAGCGGCGGGTATAGCATTGAAATAATAAAAGTAATTGATACTGAGAATAATATTGAGGTTCATATTAAAGAAGTTGTTCCGGCAAAAGATAGTGTAACAACTACAGTAATAACATCACCCTATCATATGGTAAAGGTTAGCAAAGATACCAAAGAAATTGTGTTTATAGAAGAGAAGTAACCTTCTGACAGGGCGGTTGAGTTTTGTAAACTGGTTGGAGAATTGGTTTTGCTGTAGGCAGCAAGGAAACAATTGGGGGCTCAAGGCTGTGAAACATAACCTGGATTCTGGGCAATTTACCGCCATTCAGGAGGCTGGGGTTGAAGCTTTGAAAAATGGGGACCGGTTTGCACAGGAAATGAGAAATATATATAGTCAAAGAAGCGATATCTGTGTAAATGCCTCAAAGGAGATGAAAATTGAAGCAGAAAAACCCAAATAATTCTTAAGCATTTAGAAAGATAACAATTGAATATATATCACAAGTGTCTTATAATCAACATATATGGGTTTAAACTAAATTTAGTCATTGATATGGGTGTATAAGATGCTTAGTGAAAAGAAGTTGTGGAAGATAAATGAGGCTTCTCCGGAAGTAATACAGAGTATTAGAGAAAAGACCGGCGTTTCTGAACTACTAGCCACGGTATTGGCAAACAGAGGATATTGTGAGGCTGAAGCCATAAAGAAATTTCTCTATCCCAATATCAGCGAATTATATTCACCCTTTTTACTTAGGGATATGGAGAAAGCTGCAGCCAGAATTTACGAAGAAATCCGGAACAACGGTAAGATATTGATATACGGTGACTATGATGTGGATGGAATAACAAGTACATCCATACTTTATGATTATTTAAAGAACACCGGTGCTCAAGTCGAATATTATATACCATATAGGCTTGAAGAAGGTTATGGGTTAAATATAAATGCATTAACCAATCTGTGCGCAAACAAACCTTCATTAATCATTACAGTAGATAACGGCATAGCTGCAATAGAAGAGGTCAGGTATATTAACAATCTGGGAATTGATGTGATTATAACCGACCATCATGAATGTCAGGATGAATTGCCTCCGGCTTTTGCAATAATTAACCCCAAACGGTCCGGTTGTGAGTATCCGTTTAAATTTCTGGCCGGAGTAGGGGTGGTTTTCAAGCTTGTACAGGCTTTGTCAACAGTTATTGATAATAATCCGGACGCAGCATTCAAGTATCTTGACTTGGTTTGTATCGGGACAATAGCTGATATTGTACCGTTGGAGGATGAGAATAGGATACTTGTCAAGTATGGTTTGGAAGCGGCAGCAAATACAAGAAATCCTGGTATAAATGCCTTGTGCAAGGCTGCAGGAGTGGAAGAAATAAATACCTGGGCTATCGGATATGCTCTTTCCCCAAGAATAAATGCAGCAGGAAGATTAGGAGAAGCAGCCAGGGCTGTAGAGCTTTTTACAACACAAGATTCTGCCAGAGCTAATGAGATTGCAGCAGAACTGAACCAGGAAAACAAAAACAGGCAGGAAATTGAAGCTGAGTTAGTGGAACAGGTATTAGATAGAATTTCAAGCAAGCAATATGAACAGGATAGTATAATTGTAGAATACGGAGAAAATTGGCATCATGGTGTAATAGGTATTGCCGCATCAAGAATCACAGAAAGGTTTTATAAGCCCTGTATCCTAATATCATTTGAAGGTGATATAGGAAGAGGCTCAGGAAGGAGTATTGAAGGATTTAACATCTTTGACGGCTTAACCCTGTGCAGTCATTTGCTTGAAAAATTCGGAGGACATGAACTGGCTGGAGGGTTAACAATACGAAGGGATAAAATTGAAGAATTCCAAAAAGCAATCAACAAAGCGGCAAAATCCAGTATAGGCCAGGCTCAGCTCTTAAGAGTAATAAACGCAGATGCAGGAATAACACATGAACAGTTGAATATGACATCTGTTTCCGAACTAAAACTTTTAGAGCCCTATGGTTCCGGTAATCCAACACCGCTTTTTTGCCTGAAAAGCTTAAAAATCAAAGATTTGAGAGGAGTAGGAGATAACAAACATTTAAAGCTGAGTCTAACCGGTGAAGGGTTTAAGTTTGATGCAATCGGCTTCCGGATGGGAGAACTGCAAAAAGAGTTAAGTACCGGAGATTGCATAGACACTGTTTTTGCAGCCGAAATAAACCAGTATATGGGAAAGAGAACAGTCCAGCTTAACATTAAAGATTTAAGACTAAGCAGCCAGACATCTATAGATGATATGTACTATAAGACATTCCATTTAACCACCGAATCAGCCAATAGGCCATGTGATTTAAGTAATCTTAATCTTAATTTTGGCGATAGAGAACCGGATACTATTCTCGGCTTAATTAATTCAGATCAAAGCAATATATTTTTAATAAATACTCTTCAAGTAAATAAAAAGATATTAGGCTGTCTAAATAATAATCATGATAAGATGAAAAACAAATTTGAGATATTTTATAATAAACCGAAGTATAACTCTACGCTAAGGATACAGCACTCAGGAATCAGCACTGCTTTTATTATAAATCCTAAAGTTGATGAGATTGATTTCTCCATTTTTGATAATATTATTTTGTGTGATTCCTTTTTTACACTTAGTTATTATGATACAATAAGCAAGAAATGTCTGAACAAAAAAGTTTTTATTTTGTTTGATATTGAGGATATTAAATATAATTCACAAATTCTTGATGAAATAATCCCGGAAAGAGACCATTTAGCGGCTATTTATAAATTCTTAAAAAGTAACTGTTTCGGACCCAAGTTAGATTTGGATGAGATAATATTTTCACGGAGAGTTTCCAGGGCTTTTAATTTAAACATTAACCCTTTTATTTTAAGAAAGAGCCTTGATATATTTCAGGAATTAAATTTAATAAAAAGAACTTCGGCAGGTGAAACATGGAAGGTAGAGATGCTATACACCAGTGATAAGAAAGCCAGTCTCGAAAGTTCAAACAGTTTAACCGGTTTGCTGAAATATAGGCAGGAATTTGAGAGAAATATTAGCTGTCTGAAACAAAACGGTATTTTTAACAGTACATTTCTGATTAATTCAAATTAAAGAGGAGAGTGTTCATATGGATTTGAAGGCGAAATTTAGGCATGTTTTGGGTTTTCCAAAAAAAGGTGTTGATTATATTGACATTACTACAGTCCTTCAGGACTCTGCATATTTCAAATATGCAATTGATTCTATGATTGAGATGGTAAAGGAGCTGGAATTTGATATTATAGTTGCTACGGAATCAAGGGGATTTATATTTGGGGCCGCGATTGCATATCAAATGGGTAAGGGGCTCGTTCTTATACGTAAAAAAGGCAAACTGCCGTACAAAACCGTTAAAGAAGAATATCAACTTGAATATGGAACTGACGTTATGGAGATACATGAAGATGCGTTAAACGCGGGTCAAAAAGCTCTTGTAATCGATGATGTACTAGCAACCGGTGGAACGACAGAGGCAAATATCAGGTTGGTTAAAAAGCTGGGTGGAGAAGTAGCGGGTATTGCATATCTGGTTGAATTGGCGTACTTGAATGGAAGAGAGAGGCTGAAGGGGTATAATGTACAATCAGTAGCTCAATTCTAGTGCTGAGTTTAAAAGACAGTCCTGAGTCCTGAGTAAAATCCAAAAGAGTTTTTATCTCAGGACTCAGCACGGACGTCAGAGGCTTTACTTCATGGCTAAGGACTATATAGATTAAAGAAGGGTTAAAGATGGAAGACGCAGCATATAAACGACTGATAGACAGAATAAATGAATACTATCCGCAGTGTGACTTTGAAATTATAGAAAAAGCTTATAACTTTGCCAAAGAAGCGCACGAGAAACAGCAAAGGGTTTCAGGTGAACCTTTTATAATTCATCCGGTTGAAGTTGCTTTTATTCTTGCTGACCTTGAACTGGATTGCACTTCAATTATAGGAGGTTTACTTCATGATATAATTGAGGACACTCCCCATACACTTGAAGAGATAAGCGGCAAGTTTGGCCAGGAAGTAGCTTTGCTTGTCGATGGGGTGACCAAGCTTGGTAAGATACCTTATACTACTAAAGAGGAGCAGCAGGTCGAAAACCTAAGAAAAATGTTCCTTGCTATGGCTAAAGATATCAGAGTGATCCTCATTAAGTTGGCAGATAGGGTTCATAATATGAGGACATTAAAGTTTCTTAGGCCTGATAAGCAGGCAGAAAAGGCGCGGGAGACTTTAGAAATTTTTGCACCTCTAGCTCATAGATTAGGTATTTACAAGGTTAAATGGGAGCTGGAAGATTTAAGCTTGAGATATATTGACACTAAGGGTTATTATGAACTGGTTGATAGGATATCAAAGAAAAGACGGGAAAGAGAAGCGTTTATTGACGATATAATTACAACATTAAAAGAAAAGATGGCTGAATTGAACATAGAAGGGGAAATCGAAGGAAGACCCAAACATTTTTATAGTATTTACCGGAAGATGAAGGAGCAGAACAAATCCCTCGAACAGATTTATGACTTGTTTGCTGTACGGGTTATAGTCAATACAATTAAAGATTGTTACAGTGTACTGGGCTTGGTTCATGAGTTGTTTAAGCCTATGCCTGGGAGGTTTAAAGACTATATTGGAATGCCGAAACCAAACATGTACCAGTCTCTCCATACTACTTTAATAGGTCCGGAAGGACAACCTTTTGAGGTCCAGATAAGGACTTTGGACATGCATAGAACTTCTGAATATGGTATAGCTGCACACTGGAAATATAAAGAGGGCACAAACCAGGGAGATGATATGGACTCAAAACTGGTTTGGCTAAGACAGCTTCTTGAGTGGCAAAGGGAAATGAGAGATGCTAAAGAGTTCATGGAAACACTCAAGATAGATCTTTTTACTGATGAGGTATTTGTGTTCACGCCCAAAGGTGATGTTATAAACCTGCCTATTAATTCTACCCCCATAGATTTTGCCTATTATATACACAGTGCAATTGGTAACAAAATGATGGGTGCCAAGATTAATGGCAGAATGGTAAGCCTGGATTATATTTTGAAGAATGGAGACATAGTAGAAATACTAACTTCATCCAATGTACACGGTCCAAGCCTTGACTGGTTAAAAATAGTTAAAAGCTCACAAGCCAAGAACAAAATTCTTCAGTGGTTAAAGAAGGAGCGTAGGGAAGAAAACCTGATTAAGGGTAAGGATGCAATAGAAAGAGAGCTAAAAAGGGCAGGACTGACATATAATCAGCTTTTTAAGGCTGAATGGACAGAATTAGTACTAAAAAGGTACGGGTTTAATTCTTTAGAAGATTGCATAGCCAGTATTGGGTATGGTGGTATTACAGCTTCAAAAGTTGTAACCAGGCTAAAAGATGAATACAAGAAGACGACAAAAGTTCAGGATAACGAACTTTTAATTGAACAGGAAACAAGGCAGCAAAAGAGAAAAAATAAGCCGCCTGAAAGCGGTATAATTGTTAAAGGCATAGAAAATTGCCTGGTAAGACTTTCCAGGTGCTGTAATCCGCTGCCCGGAGATGAGATTATTGGATATATTACCAGAGGAAGAGGCGTATCGGTTCATAGAAGTGACTGTACAAATATAAAAGACTTTGAAGATGGGCAAAATAGAATAATAGAGGTAGAATGGTATACCGCACCTAATTTATGTTACAATGCTAACTTGCAGGTATTGGCGAATGATAGAACAGGGTTGTTGGTTGATGTTAATAATACTATTTTAGATGCAAAAGCAACAATGAAGGCAATAAATGCCAGGACAACCAAGAATAAGACGGCAATAATGAACCTGACAATTGAAATACTTAATACAGAGCAGTTAGAAAAGATAATTAAGAAGATAAGAAGGATTGAAGGGGTATACGAAGTTGTAAGGAGTAAGCTATAGGAGGCTAAATTTGAAAGCGGTATTACAGAGGGTGTCCAGGGCACAGGTTAGTGTGGATGGAGAGATAATCGGGAAGATAGGAAAAGGAATTTTAATCTTGCTAGGTGTTGGGAAGAACGACAGCTTGGAAGACGTAAAATATCTTTCAGATAAAATAATTAATCTAAGAATATTTCCGGATGAAAATGATAAGCTAAATTTATCTTTAAAAGATATAGATGGTGAGATATTGGTAGTTTCACAGTTCACTTTGTATGCTGATTGTAGAAAAGGGAGAAGGCCCAGTTTTGAACAGGCTGCTAAACCGGACACTGCTGTCGAACTTTATAATAGATTTGTTGCAGAATGCAAAACATATGGAATAAAGGTTGAGACAGGCCAATTCCAAGCTATGATGAATGTGGAGCTTTGTAACGAGGGACCAGTGACAATACTGCTGGACACCAATGACGGGAGGATACAAATATGCTAATTCGAATAGAAGTTGGAATGTTGGAAACTAATTGCTATATATATTCAGACGATGATACCAAGGAAGGAATAGTAATAGATCCGGGAGACGATGTTTCTAAAGTACTGGATACTATTAATTCAAATGATATAAAGGTTAAGTATATTGTATTGACTCACGGACATTGGGATCATATTGGCGCTGTAGACAGGGTTAAGGTTCATTCTAACTCTGAGGTACTAATTCATGGTCTTGACGCCGATTGCCTTAAAGATTCAACAAAAAGCCTGGCATATATGTTTGGTATAAATAGTCCAACCATAACAGCAGACCGGTTTCTTAATGACGGAGATGAAATTACAGTTGGAAATACAGCTTTCAAGGTAATACATACACCAGGCCATACGCCTGGGGGTATATGCTTGTTAAGTAAAGATATATTATTCTCCGGAGACACCCTTTTTCAAGGAACCATAGGGAGGACAGACTTACCGGGCGGTGATCACAAGACTTTAATAGAATACATAAAATCCAAACTATTGGTCTTGGATGATAATATATCGGTTTATCCGGGGCACGGAAATAAAACCACAATAGGCAAAGAAAAGACTGGTTTTGAAAAGTGGTGAATCATGATAATTAATGTTCATTTAATTGGGCATAGATTCGAGTGACTGCTCTTTTACATCAAACCCCATAAAGAAATATGCAAAGATGGTAAACAGCTTCTTGGATGCACTTAGTAAGGAAATTGAATCGGTAAGTAGATTAATCAAGGGGAATGGTTGGAATATAGACGCGATTTATATTGGTGGAGGTACGCCTACTTCATTAAACCACCAGCAATTGGCCTTATTTCTGGAACAGGTTGATAGTAATTTTAAATTGAAGCTCATAAGGGAGATTACTATAGAGGCCGGAAGATGATACAAGCCGGCACCTGGCGGAGGCAAGGGAGAATTTTGCTAAGGCAGAACTGGCTGTTGAGGGCAGCATTTATGAAGTGTGAGAAAGAATGACAGGGGAGGGTTCTATGACGCACTTAATAAGTGACTATCCTTTGTCACATTGCAACAAACAAAAGAGCCTTAGGGCTCTTTTGTTTGTGGATTGTATTGTTCATATTCATTAAAGTACTTTAGGACTTTCTGGACATAATTTTGTGTCTCATCATATGGAGGTATGCCGTTATACTTATGTACTGCTCCTGGTCCGGCATTGTATGCTGCAAGCGCCAGGTCAAGGCTGCCAAACTGATCCAGCTGCTCACTGAGATAATGGGTTCCGCCATTAATATTTTCAGCAATGTCCCAAGGATTACCCACACCCAAAGCTTGTGCAGTTCCAGGCATCAGCTGCATGAGTCCCTGAGCTCCCGCATGTGATAGGGAATTAGGGTTAAAACCCGACTCCTGCTTTATCACAGATCTAATGATATTAGGATTTATATTATATTTTTTTGATGCCAAATCAATATTTTGTTCAATCGTTTGTAGAATCTTACCCTTGTTTAAAGAGAAATCTACAGAGGATGGACTGTATTGTAGATTCTCTGGAATGGCATAATTCTTATTCTGCTGAACTTCTTCGAGAACACGACTGAATGAATCCTTTTCCGGGATTTCCAATGGAATAGGTATACGGCTTTGTATTTCTTCTATCTTTTGCCTGAAGATATCATTTACACTCATAACCATAAATATCACCTGAGATAATAGTAACATATTGTTCATTCTCCGTAAACAGGAGAGTTTTTTTCCAATTAATCTTCTCTAAATTATATATCGGCAATCAGGTATGTTGTCTTAATAATTAGAGTTTTAAACAAGAAGGCATTTCCAAAATCTATCATAAATTTAGATTTGTACACATAATATAAAATAAGGTGAGGGGGGGATATACAATGCCTATCGATGAAAAAAAGATATCAAAACCTAAGGTTCAAAACCTGATACTGGAAAATAGGGAAAGGCTTAGTGTTTCAGGTGTGATTGATGTAAGCAGCTTTAATACAGAAAACGTGATAATGGAAACCGAGTTAGGAACTCTTGTAGTTAAAGGTGATGATCTAAGAATTAGCAAGCTAAATTTGGAGAATGCAGAGATGGTCGTAGAAGGGGATATAACAAGTTGTGTCTATAGTGATGACCATGATGGTAGAACAAAGGGCTTAGGTTTATTAAGTAGAATGTTTAGATAACGGGTGGTGGTTGGGTGGTTACAATTGCGAGTCAAGTTTATGTTTTCCTAGGCTGTATTTTTGGAGGACTCATAGTAGGACTTCTTTTTGATGTTTTCAGGTTGTCAAGGAGGTTTTTTAATACAAGGGATATAATTACCTACATACAGGATATTATATTTTGGATTCTTGTTGGTATTATTGTTCTATTGACAATTTTTTATAGTAACAATGGACAGATAAGAGGATATGTTTTTCTAGGAATAGTTCTGGGTACTGTATTTTATTTTCTGCTTTTCAGTAAGTTGATTATCACAACCCTAACCTATATAATAGAGACTTTAATAAGGATGACAAGCTATATAATTAAAATCATCAGCGTACCGGTCAGAATAGCTGCAAAAATATTTAAAGTGCCTCTTGAATTTTTAATCAAGAGACTGATTGTATTGGGAAGAATACTTTTAAACGTTCTCAAACGTTTAAAAGAGTGGATTTTTAAGTTTAAGAGAATACAGAAAATAATTAAAGAAAAAGTATAAATAAGCAGGATATTCAAACCGAATGTAGAATATATATCATAATCATTACTTAAATGTACAAAAGAGAGTTGCGCAAATATACGGAGTATTGCCATATGAAAAACCAAAGAAAAAGAATTAATACCAAAAAGCTTTTATATTTAATTATAGCTCTTTATGTTGGATACATCTTGTTCCAACAACAGATGTATTTAATAGCATGCGGAAAAGAAGAGAACGCTAATTTAAAGCAGATTGAAGAGCAGAAAAAGATTACACAGCAGTTAAAGAGTCAAGAAGCTTCATATCAATCTGATTGGTTTATTGAAAAGATGGCAAGAGAAAAACTTGGCATGGTATTACCCGGTGAAAGAATATTTATAGATATATCAAAATAGAGTTTAGACGTTAAGCAGTTTAATTATTTGTTAAATTTAAGAGCTTTTCATTGACTATAAATAGAAGTTGATATATTCTTTATATATTCTTTATATATTCTTTATACCTTAAGGAGGAGTTTCACAAATATGCCATTTGAAGTAGGCAGTGTAGTTGAAGGTAAAGTTGTCAGTATAACTAAGTTTGGAGCCTTTATTCAACTACCTGATGGTAACACCGGGCTGGTTCACATATCTGAGGTTGCAGAGCAGTATGTAACAAATGTAAGTGATTATCTAAAAGAAAATCAGGTTGTAAAAGTAAAAGTAATTGCAATTGATAGCAAAGGAAAGCTAAGTTTATCAATTAAAAAGGTTATAGAAGAAAAGACAAATTTTCCAAAGCCACCTCCAGAGAATTTTGAATGGTCAGAGAGAAATGAAAACATGTCTTTTGAGGATAGACTTGCTAAGTTTAAGAAAGATAGTGAGGAAAAAATCTCAACTTTGAAAAAAAGTTTTGAATCTAAAAGGGGAAGTGGAGGATACAGAAAATCTGTTCAATTCTAAATTATGAATCAGTATGATAAAGCCCTACATAGAAAGGGCTTTTATTTGTTTACCAAATGTATGCAGGATTTTTTTTATGACTGGAGAATATTATAAATAGAGGTGAAAACTATGATAATAAATCGTAGAAAACTCCTGTCATACCGATGTCCATTCTGTGGTTCAATACAGTACAAATCTTTTTCTATATTCGAGTTCCATGATGATAGAATTCTAAATAAGTTATGTGATTGTCGAAAGAGTGCAATAAATGCTAAAAAAGACAAGAATGGTGGATTTACGTTTGAAGTACCATGTATTGCATGTGGAGATACTCATAAGATCAAAATTACAAACAGAAATTTATGGTTAAGCAGTATAAATTATATTTTTTGTGACAAAACTAATACAGAAATTGCTTACATCGGAGGATATTTAGAGGTACGCAATAAGATTGACAGCTATGAAAAAGAAATTGATGATCTAATAACCAAACTTGGATACAATGATTTCTTTTTAAATATAAGAATTATGCTTGAAGTACTCAACAAAATTCATGACCTGGCTGAAGAAGGAAGTCTAATGTGTGAATGTGGCAGTACTGATGTAGAACTGACTTTGCTCGACGATAGGGTTAAGATTGGATGCAAGGAATGTTCAGCACACACATTTGCATTCGCAAGATCAAATCAAGACCTGGTTAATTTATATGACTGTAGATATATTATTCTTTGTAAAAAAATTAATATTAGAGAAACTATGGAGGTATAAGTATAGAGTGCTATGAGAAGAAATATGGGTGCATTTAATTTAAGTGAAGAATAATTTGCCAAAATACTGCTTCCTTGGTAACCCGTAAGGAAGGATGCACGGGGACATTCCGCGGCAAGGATGACCCGCGAAGCAGCGGTGTGTCCCCATGTATCCTTGACCCTAATTGTTTTTAAGACTTCAGAGAGTGGCTTGGAAACAAGTACCTTTGAAAAATAGCAAGAAAAAAGTCTAAGATACCCTTAGAAGGAATAATTTAAAGGGGGTCTTAGACAATGATAAA